>CAZALW010000100.1:0-10116 GCA_964485705.1 uncultured Thiotrichaceae bacterium | reverse complement strand
CCTCGCTACGATTTCTATTCTCGGACAAGCCCCTAGCATAGTGCATCGAATAGCATCGCTCCTGAAATAAAAACAGGCAGGATTGCAGCATGGATAAAAACTTCACTTATAACGACACAAGAATTAACCTCTCAGGTAAAACGGTGGAGGGAAATGGCACGGTTGAGCCACTATATAATCGCCGCGTTCAAGATGGCATCACCTCAAAAAGCCATGCTCGAAAAATGAACCTGAACCGTAGGCATCCAAATAGTGAGCGCCGGGGAGACGGAGAGCCTAACTACACCGGCCCGTCTCGCAGATATACTATTGATAGAAGGCTGACCACCAGAGACCGCAGGATGGCAGCCTGAATTATTGGGGTTTACCACAAGTAATAATCACTCAGCCAACACGCCTCTATTACAAATCGCCCGATTCATCCACTTCTGAAACCCAGTAGATACCCTTGCCAGCGAACGATATATTTGAACCACGAAGCTCATCCAGTAAATTCTTAGCCCGTACGTCCTCCAACAATACATCAACGCGTACTTTAGGCACATACCCTACTACTTTATCTCGCGCCGATAAAAAAGCATCCTGCTTTAGTTGTGAACTGTGCTCCTCAATATGGCTAAACATAAAACTGTCCAGTTTCAAACTACGCAAACAGTCAGCCAGTTCCTGTTGCAGTGATGTATGCACTACGATGGATAATTTTTTCATGCGGAAACTTCCTCTTCTTTCTCTACTACACTTTTATTTAGTACCCGCCTTTCCAGGGCTTCTTCTACCCAGGCATACAGTGCTGGCAGTAAAATTAATGTCAGGATGGTTGAGGTAAACAGGCCGCCTATTACCACTACCGCCAGCGGTTGCTGTAGTTCCGAGCCTGGGCCGGTCGCGGTCAACAGCGGCAACAAACCAAAACTGGCTATCATGGCGGTCATCAATACCGGTCTTAATCGTCGCTCTGCCCCTTGCTTTACCGATTGCTGAATACTCAAACCACTTTGTCTGAGCTGGTTGAAGTAACTCACCATCACCACGCCGTTAAGTACCGCCACGCCAAACAGGGTAATAAAACCTACCGATGCCGGCACAGACAGATAAAGCCCGGAATAATACAGGCTGATAACACCGCCAATCATGGCAAACGGGATATTCAGAATAATGATGCCTGCCTGTAACAGTGAGCGGAAGGTGGTAAATAACATAAAGAAAATCAGCACGATGGCGATAGGTACTACCAGCGCCAATCGGTTTGATGCACGCTGCTGATTTTCAAACTGACCACCAAAGGTCACGTAATAGCCCGTTGGCAACGTCACTTTTTCTTCTATATTACGAGACACCTCATCGACAAAACTGACCACATCGCGGCCTTCTACATTTGACTGGATGACCGCCAGCCGTTTGGCCGATTCACGAATAATCTGCACCGGCCCATCCACTACCGACACTTCAGCCAGATGACCCAACGACACTTTTGTGCCATTGGGTAAACTCACCAACATTTTTTTGATGGCTTCGGGCGAGCTACGATCCTCCTGCTGATAGCGCACCAGGATGCCAACGCGACGATTATTCTCCAGCAATTCGGTGACCACCCGGCCACCAACTGCTATTTCCACCAGCTGGTTAATGTCTTCAACATGAATGCCGTAACCGGAGATCACGTCCTGATGGATGTCAATCTGTAAATATTTCTGCCCTGAAATATCGGAACGAAATACGTCGATAGCACCCGGTACATTATTCACCAACTCTTCAATTTCGATAGCTTTTTGCTCCAGCACGGTGAGGTCATCACCATAGAGTTTGATCGCCATGGCAGAGCGCACCCCGGTCAGCATTTCTGATACACGCATATCAATGGGCTGACTGAAGGCATAATCCACACCTTCAAACCGGGAAAGTTTTTCACGCAAATTTTGCTGGAATTGTTGCAATGAAATAGTCCATTGTTCGCGTGGTTTTGTTACCAGAAAATTATCGGTCTGGTGTAAGCCCATGGGATCCATGCGTAATTCATCAGCGCCGGTTCGTGAGGTTACACCAATCACTTCCGGCAATTCCATCATAGCCCGTTGTATAGGCGCGTCCATTTCAAGTGATTTTTCCAGGGTGATACTGGGGTCTTTTTCTAGCAGGATAACCGTACTGCCCTCATCCATAATTGGCATAAACTCTTTACCAATATGCGGGAATAGACTGGCGGTTGCAAACAGTGCCACCAGTGCTAAACCGACTGCTATTTTTCGATAACTTAATGCCCAGTTCATCACCGGTAAATAAATGAATTTCAGCAGCCGCATCAAATGACCATCCGTCTCCTTCACTTGTTCCTCAGAGTCGCTTTGCACATGCAACTTCATAAAGAAACTGGCCAATACCGGAATCACGGTTAATGACATCACCAGGGAACCAATCAGGGCAAAAGTAATGGTGATGGCCAACGGTGAAAACATTTTACCTTCCAGCCCGGTGAGACTAAACAGCGGCAGAAATACCGCCACAATAATCAGAATACCGGAAATAACGGGGGTCGACACTTCCAGTACCGCACGATAAACCAGATGCAGTTTATTAACCCCGGCTGGTGCTTTGCTGAAATGGGTGTGGATATTCTCTACCACCACCACGGCAGCATCCACCAGAATGCCGATGGCGATAGCCAGACCGCCCAGTGACATCAGGTTAGCCGAGACATTAAACAGCTTCATCATGATGAAAGTAAATAATACGGTTAACGGCAAAATCAATGCCACCGTTAACGCACTGCGGATGTCACCCAGCATAATAACCAACACCAGTAACACCAGTATCACTGCTTCAGCCAGTGCTTTTTCCACCGTCCATACGGCTTTGGTAATCAGCTCGGTTCGATCATAAAAGGCTTCGATGCTAATGCCTTCGGGTAAAATTGTTTTTAATGACTGCAGCGCTTCTTTGACCCCTGCGACCGTCTGCAAACTGTTTGCACCTTTGCGTAATAAAACCAGCCCAGTGACGACTTCACCTTCACCATCGGCAGTCACTGCGCCATAACGGGTCATGCTACCAATTCGCACTTCAGCGACATCACGTATGTGTACGGGTTCACCATAACGTGTGCGTACCGGTATGTTTTTGATGTCGTTGATGTTGTTTAATTTGCCAACAGTACGCACCAGTAAGACTTCATTGTTGCGGTTGATGCGATCACCGCCCGCATTGCGGTTACTGGCCTGCAGTGCATGCTCGATTTCATCGATACTGATACCGTGTTTAACCAGGGTTTCTGGTTTGATCACCACTTCATAGCTACGCACTTCACCACCCAGTGAATTGACATCGGCCACGCCTTCCACTTTGCGCAAATGCGGACGGATAACCCAGTCCTGCAAGCTGCGCAATTCCTGATTGCTGTAGTTATTACCGCTACTATCGCCGATAATGCGATACATAAATATCTCACCCAGTGGCGTGGTAATGGGCGCAAGACCGCCTTCAATATCGGCCGGCAATGCATCCCAAACCTGGTTAAGTCGTTCGTTAACAAGGTTACGCGCCAGGTAAATATCCATGTCATCTTCAAAGTCGACAACGATCACACTTAGTGCGTATTTGGTTGTTGACCGGAGCACGGTTTGTCCGGGAATGCCCTGCATTTCCATTTCTATCGGAAAGGTAATGCGCTGTTCAACTTCGCTGGGTGACATACCGGGAGCCTTGACAATAATCTGCACCTGCGGCGCAGAAATATCCGGAAAGGCATCAATCGGCAAGGTGTTAAACGACCATACACCGGCAGCAGAAATGCCCAGCGTGACTAACACAACCATCAGTCGCTGAATAAGTGAAAAACGTAAAATAGCAGCAATCATTTTATACCTCTCCTTTAAACAGGCTAACGCTCTGCGTATCGACATCCTTTATCATCTGTCCAGCAAACAACTTAACCTCTGCCAGCTCCACCCATGCCTGATAGAGTAATTGCAGATAATTTAACCGTGCTTCAAAATAGGTATTGTTCGCGTCCACCAGCGACAATATATTTAATTCGCCACTGCTAAACCCCCTGTTAGTCAAGTCGAGCATTTTCTGCGCGGGTTTAAGGACTTTTTGTTTGTAACCCCTGGCCTGCTCAACCACATGGTTTAAATGGGTAAAACTTTTATTTAAATTAATTTTCAGTTCACGCTTCAGCAACGCCAGCTCTATACGCTGTTGACTCGCTTTATAGCTGGCTTTGCTTGCCGCTGCGTTTTTACGGTCTCCAAGTGGTATCTGCATATTGAACATGACGGCGTAAACATCATCACGGCCGTTAGGAAACGTATCGCGTGACCAGCTCAGGCCAACCGTCGGGTCAACCAGCTGGCTATTTCGGGCTACATCAATTTTATGTTTTGCCGCCAGCACCTGCTGTTGCTGACTGGACAGCTGCGCATGATGTTCCTGCAATGCCGTCAATTGATTAATGTCGGGCATCTCAACTAGCGGTTGCAGTTCGGGAACAGTGGCCACATTATCAACTGCTATACCCAACAATTTAACAAACTCACTCAGCGCTTCATTGTATTTGCCTTCAGCGCTGCTGGCTGCCTGGTCAGCCTCTTCACGAATAATCGTCATCCGCATTTTTTCCAGTGGCGTTAAATATCGCACCACAACAGACCTGGTGTTTTTCTCAGTTTGATTGATGAGTTTATCGGCCAGTTGCAACTGCTTTTTTGCCAACGCTAATTCAGCCGAAGCCAGTTGTAACTGAAAAAAAACTTTTGACACCCGATTCTGCACCTGCAGAGACTGATACAAACGCGAAAAGCGAGCGGCTTTCAAACTGGCCTCAGCCACTGAGGTCTGGTACTTGATACGTGATATCGGGATAGGTTGACTGATGGTGATGTCCGTCAAATCATAACCACCGGTTGCATCATCCTGCCCCAGTTTGTTATCAATACGAAACGCTATACTGGGTTCGGGCCACAGACTGGACAGATTGATGTCTGTCTGGCGCACACCAATTTCAGCCATTGATTTTTTTAATTCAGGCGACGCCGACAACGCCTGTTGAACACTCGATTGCAAAGTCCATTGTTGCCCGGTCTGCTGTACAACTGTCTGCGCAATGGACTGAGCAGTTGGCAACATTAGTGCCACGATTAAACCATAGCTAATTTTTAGTAGTACATTTTTTATGCCAGTCTGAATACACCAGCTTCTTATAAATAAGCTTCTAATAAACATCTCGAAAACTCCAAACAGAGAACGGCTACTTAGCTATTAAGCTTTATGCAACAAGTTCCACAACAACACATCAGCAGATAAAACTGCTAACAGTAAAAAACTATCAGGTTGATTTTGGCGTTTATTGGGGCGGCGCGCGCAGGTGTGGTGTGCCATAAAAAGGCACGGCAGGTAACAGATTGTGGTTATCTCGCCATCGGCCGATAAAGCTTCGGCAGAGAACGGCCACCTTAACAGCAAATAACAGGAATACCGCCAGCAAACTGACAAAGATTTGTTTTACCTGTAATGCGGTGTCCGGACTAACTGAGATTTCATCATTGCCGCCTTCTGGTTTAAGGCTATCAGCCAGCGAACTGATATCAACAGCAAAACCATGTCCTACTGTTGCTGCCGTTTCCTGTGTGTGGATATGCAATTCGACGGAAGTCAGAAACAGCAATGCCGTGACCATATAGATGATCAGCATTTTGGTGGAGCGCTGTTTTTTACTTATTTTCATATGATAATATTTTACACTTTTTAAATTAAGGCGTGACTGAGTTGTTAAACACTATCTGCAGACAATTGCAGATAAAATAAGGTTCGGCTGATCCATATTACTTTCCACGTTTTCCAGGTTGAGTATTCATGCCTCTGCGTCCCTGCCTTGAGTAACCACCTCGCCCTGATCCAGGCATCTGTTTTTGTGACTTATTGCCACCAGACTGCCGCACAGACGTTGGTACTTGTTGACCACGAGGCATCGCCATTGGTTCAATCACCTGCTCAAGTTTAAGTTGCCCAGTCGCTGCTTTCTGTAGTTGTAAAATGCGGGTTCCCGAGCGGTCTGTAGATGCAATTTTAGCTTCTTTCTTAATGCTTAAAACCTGTGTCCTACCTTCTACCTGGAAAACGGCTTTGTCATTCTTCACATGCAACTGAACTAACCAGTGTGTGGTTTTTTGCTTAAACGGTAACTCAGTATGCGTGCGCAATAAAATCGATTTGCCCCCAGCAGGAGTCACTCGAGTAGATACAATGGTGTTGTCATTTACACGGAAACCAGAGACGGCTACCGAGTCTCCAACTAAAGGTAACTGTTCTTTATTTACAGGTTGAATAACCGTTTGCCCCTGAACGGTGAAACTAAAGGCTTGCGGATCAATGGATTCAACTTTGCCAATGACTTCATGTCGCAGGTTAATTATCTGCGCCTGAGTATGTTTCTTAAGGTCTGTGGTATGCACTTCAACCACATCGCCTATTTCCAGTTGTTGATAGCCAGCCGTGTCACCATTAACAGTAAAAGCGGTTTCACTGTCGTATTCGATTTCAATACCGTTTACAAAAATGCTGCCATAACCGGTTATTTCTCCCAGAATACCGGTGCCACCCAGGCCACTATCACCGCTGTTATTAGCATTAGCCAGCAAGCCGGTACCACCCAGACCACTGTCATCATCTTCGCCACTGGCAACCCACAGGTTCGACTGGCTTGTTGTACACGCAGTCATACTGATAACCAGCAGCATAATAATTATTCGATATAGATTACTCATTGTTCAGCGTCCTTAGCAGCATCAACATGCGCACTAAGCGGTGCCTGATACCAGTAAACACCCAGACGCATTCGATAGTTTGCATCTGCTTTATTTTTGTCTGCATCGTAAAACTTGATGGCCTGTTTATTTATATGTAACAATAATTCATTGCCTTTTTTATTGGCTATAGTGTTTAATTTTTTCACCGAGTCTTCAGTTAAGGAAGCGTAATAAACACTGCGCTCCAGCATCGGTTCATTTTCAGCCAGTATATTGTTAACACAACTTGCCAGATGGTCATGCACATGATGACCAAGGTAATACGCCATCTCGGTAAATTCTTTATTGGTGACAAAGGCGGATTTATTGAGAACCACGTAATCATCTTTCAGATGTACGATATTAAGCCGCAACCATTCTTCGAGAATAACTTTCGGCCTGACATCCTTGTTGACACTGGATACCAGCTGCTCAAATCCGGCGACATTATTTTTCCCGCTTTTTTGTAACGCTCTGGGCCGGTTTTTGTCATCCATAAATTCGGCCACACTGCTCCATCTCGCCACAATTTCTGCGCTCAGTGAAGCCGAACTGGTGATGGCTGAACTTTCCTGTTCGACCTGCTGACGTAATCGTTTGATGTCTTTTCGGTGTACCCCGGTGAGCACAAAAATACGACTATCACTGGGTTTTTTATCGTCCAGTGAAAAATGTTGCGCAGCAACGTCCACATAAAGGCTTTTCATTAATTCACGAAACTGGGGAAAGGTCATGCCTTTTTCAATTAACAACCGAATTAATGGCCGACAAAGCATGGATACCGCTTTCACCAGCGCTGCCTGTGTCTTGTTGTATCCGCCTTGCTTCATAAACTTTTTTATTTTTGTTTTCTGCTCTGAATCAGAGCCTCATCAATTCGTTATGTTGATGACTTAGATCAATATTTTTTGGCATTATACCTTGACGTGGGAAAAATTACCACATAATATAATTTCTCGTGGGAATAATTCCCACAATACTAAACTATAGAGTGATTTATGAATACTTCTAATCTGAAAAACAAAACAGGAAAACTAAACAGCAAAAATCACCGCTCAGATAAACTCAGACTCGCCATTGCACTTTGCTTAAGCAGCGTACTGGTGATGAGTGTAAGCGCATGTAATGATGAGACGGTAAACGAAATAACAGACGCGTTAGCTGAAAACGCAGAAGCCCTGTCAATAAGCAACACTACCGATGCAGAAGCTCTGTTAATAAGTAACCCTGCCGACCTGGCACAACAGCAGACAGCACATAAACACCACGGACATCTTGGTTATCGCCAGCCTGGTTATGTCAATCAGGACGCTTACATCAGCGAGAATATTTTTGGCGTTGACAACCTGGCCTACTACGGCGACTGGGATTCAAACCGGGTTTATATTATTGATGTCGACAATATGACCTTGATTACTAGCGTTGAAGGCACCGGTGATGGCCCCTACGGTATTGATCAGCAAGGTGCAAACAAAGCCTATGCACTCACACGCAGAACCGAATCGTTAACCGTGGTTGATAACTATATGCTTGAAAATAAGGGCTTAATTGAATTACAGCACAAGCCACGTTCAACCAACTTTAATGCCAATACCTTACTGTCTCTGGTTTCCGGTGGTGATAAAGCCATGACCAGCATCATTCGTACCGATATGGATAAGGTTACCAAGGTGGTTGGTGAAAATGTATTAACCACACCACATGATTTTGGCGGCTCTTTGTCTACCGGTCATCCTTTATGGATCAGCGATCATCATTTCTTCATGCTGGACCGTGCATCACGCCAGATACAACTGTGGAATCGACAGGGAACCATGCTGTCCGTTCTGCAAACACCTACCTCCGTCCACCATATTTTTCAGCCACCGGCTTCAACCATGGCAGCGGGCGAACAAAATGTATTTTATGCAGTGATCGAAGGCAATCAGGATGAACAGGTTTCTCCCGGCATCATCCGTTTTAGCATTAATAAAAACTCATTACAGCAAACCGCACAGGTCAATCTACATGATTATGACCCGGTGAATCTGGATATCAATACCATGGGGGCACATCATGCTGATTTTCATCCGGACGGTGAGTTTATCTATATCGGCTCAGCCGAAGGCCATACTTTTGTCATCGATAAAAACACCATGGGCATCGAAGCCATGATTGATACCGGTGCGGGTGCAGGCCATACCACTTTTCTACCGATGCGCAATCAGGCCATCATCACCAATCATAATGCGACCTATATGACGGTTATCGACACGCTAAACCATCAGTTCGTGAGAAACGTGGGGGTAGCTACTTCTGCTTCACCGGATTACAAGTCACAGGCACATACCTCCGGCGTGAGTCTTGATATGGAATATTTCTACAGTACTGCCAGCCATGACGGTGTATTTTTTAGAATTGATCTGGATACATGGCAAGTGGATAAAACTTATATTGGCGGTAACTTGCTGATGGGTAGCTTTATCTGGAATGGTGAAGGCGTGAATATGTAATCAATTTGATACCCAGTCAAAAAACAGATGGCTTAATGGCGGGACAAATAGTTGCATAATCCCGCCGTTAAATCGCTAACCGAAAGCTTTCCCCATAACGAATAAACCTAAAGGTAAATATAATGACAATTCTCACAAAATTATCCATTCCTGCTGCCGTATTGATATTGGCAACATCGACAGGATCGGCCTACGCAGAAGACATTAACACAACACAAACACATATTCAGGATCGTATTCAAATGCATGTAAACCTGCAAACACCTGATAGTGATTACACGCCAACGCTGAATCGCGAGCAAACAATGGTGATAAATAAAAACCAGAACCAAAATCAGAATCAGCATCAATACAGCTACATGAATAACAATTCAACAGAGCAATCTGGATCAGGTCAAGGTTCTATGAATCGTTACAACACAATGAATCGTACTATGCAAAATAGTGCTGTTTCTGGCTCTGGCTCTGGCTCTGGCTCTGGCAATTCAGGCTCGATGAATCGTCAGGGTGCGAGCAACCGTTCTATGGGTGGCGGTGGTGGTCGTCGTTAAGCCACACTTATGAAGACCCTCTGGCTAATTCTATATTGCCAGAGGGCTCTTAAGTGCCTCAGCACAAGATCCCTCACTCTGGTTGGAACGATATTTAACGAGTTAACAGGATAACAATATCTTTTGCAAAGATAACACGCCTTATTTGATAACAATCAAGCCCACTCCAGCACATCTGGCGTATACTTACGGTTGTTAAATAATAAAGCTATCAACAATTGCGAAACGAAGGAGTTATGGATGAACAACAAACACTCTATGGAAAGAGATACGAGGAAATTAATATACGTTATT
>CAZALW010000099.1:0-10129 GCA_964485705.1 uncultured Thiotrichaceae bacterium | reverse complement strand
AATGGTCGCAAGCCAGTCACGGTTGCTGAGCAGATTGAGTCGGGTCGGCAGGTTATTTTAAAACGTACCGGGGCAAAAAAATATATTGCTTATTTTCAGGCATATACCAACACCTATGCAGATGTTTGTGAGCTCACACGTTTATATGACGAGGCGTTGAAACAGCCCGATGTGATCGGGCTTGCGGTAGGTACGCGCCCTGATTGTGTGCCGGATAAGGTGCTTGATTTACTGGCAGATTACCAGCAGCAAGGTTACGAGGTCTGGCTGGAGCTGGGTTTGCAGTCTGCCTTTGATGCAACGCTTAAGCATGTTAATCGAGGTCATGGTTTTGCAGAGTACCAACAGGCGGTTGTAAAAGCGCGCAGTCGTGGTATCAAGGTCTGCACCCATCTCATTCTGGGCTTGCCGGGGGAATCTACCGAGCATCATATAACCTCACTTGAGCGTGTGCTCGAACTGGGGGTTGATGGCCTCAAGTTTCACCCGCTGCATGTGGTTAAAGGCACACAACTAGCGAATGAATGGCGACGTGGTGAATACCAGCCGATGACCATGCACGACTATGTTGCCGATGTCGTGGAACTGGTTAAACGCACGCCGGCTGAGGTTATCTTTCACCGTCTGACCGGAACCGCATCGTCAAATGTTTTACTGACACCGCAGTGGTGTGCAAAGAAATGGCAGGTGCTGAATGCAATAACTGCAGAGCTAGCCAGACAGTCAATCAGCCAGGTCAAACAAATTGACCGGTTTGAGAATAAAGCGGTAGTGCCGCTCTACTAGCACCAGCAAGCCCGGCTAGCGTATCAATGTAAGAAAATGACGCATTATTATGAATAATAAAACAAATATAGATAGAAAAAATCACTGGCAGCAGATTTATGCACAGAAGCAGGCAACAGAAGTTAGCTGGTATCAACTTCATCCAGTGCGATCACTTGAATTAATTAAAGCGACTGGTACTGGTCTATCGGCATCTATTATTGATATAGGTGGTGGTGCTTCTACTCTTGTGGATTTTTTGCTGGAAGCCGATTATAAACATTTATCGGTGCTGGATATTTCACCTGCTGCTATTGAGCAGGCTAAGTCTCGCTTGCGTTCTACGATCATGGGTTCTGCGATAAATAAAGTTGAGTGGATTGAGAGTGATATAACTGAATTTACAGCCGACCGGTGTTTTGATGTTTGGCATGACCGAGCCGTTTTTCATTTTCTTACGGAAGAAAAAGATCGCGCACGTTATGTGCAGGTGATGTTGTCTGTTTTAAATATCGGTGCGCATGCAATCATTGCCGCCTTTGATGACAATGGACCAAAAAAGTGTAGTGGGCTTGAAGTTATACACTACAGCCCCGAAAAAATGTCAGCCGTTTTGGGTGATTCATTTCAACTCATCGAAACCAGTACCGAGAATCATCTAACACCGAGTGGCACTTCACAAAGTTTTGTTTATTGCCACTTTATTCGAGTGTAGAGTATAGATAACTACTCAGGTGGATAGTCTGTAGGTGTTTAGTTATTTAGCTAAAAAGAACAAGGCGCATCCCCTAACAGACTACAGATTAAACAGCCTAAGTAGTTATGAGTATGGTTAAAAAGAGATTATAGATTATGGAACTAGTTTGTCCTGCAGGTAATTTGCCTTCACTAAAAGCCGCTGTTGATAACGGTGCAAATGCGGTGTATATGGGTTTTAAAGACGATACCAATGCGCGGCATTTTGCCGGACTCAACTTTGATGATAAACGTGCTGGCGAAGGTATTCGGTATGCACATGACCGCGGCACAAAAGTTTTTGTCGCCATCAATACCTTTCCTCAGCCTTCAGGCTGGTCACGCTGGCAACATGCGGTTGACCACGCCGCCGATATGGGGGTTGATGCATTAATCCTGGCAGATATCGGGGTGATGGATTATGCTCGTCAGCGTTGGCCCCAGTTGCGACTGCATTTGTCGGTGCAGGCTTCGGCAACCAACAGCGAGGCAATTAATTTTTATTATGAAAATTTCGGTATCCAGCGTGTGGTATTGCCTCGGGTATTGTCACTCACGCAGGTAAAACAGGTGGCTGCAAGTAGCCCGGTACCGATTGAAGTATTTGGTTTTGGCAGCCTGTGTGTGATGGTGGAAGGGCGCTGCATACTGTCTTCTTATGTGACCGGGCGTTCGCCTAATACCTTTGGCGCGTGCTCACCAGCGAATGCGGTGAGTTGGAATGAGACGCCGAACGGGCTTGAGACACGGCTTAATAATGTGCTTATTGATTGCCATGGCGAAGGTGAATCAGCTGGTTATCCAACCTTATGCAAAGGGCGTTTTAATGTTGCTGGTAATACCTATTACGCAATTGAAGAACCCACCAGTCTGAATACGTTAGAGTTATTGCCAGAGTTACGCACCGTTGGTGTTGCTGCTATTAAGATTGAAGGCCGACAACGCAGTCCGGCTTATGTGGCACAGGTAACCAAAGTATGGCGAGATGCAATTGATCATTGTGAAAAAAATCCTGAGAATTATCAGGCGCAGGCTGACTGGATGGCAGTACTTGAAAAAGTATCGGAAGGTTCACAAACCACACTGGGCGCTTATCACAGACCATGGCAGTGAACCGAAGGTTCACTGCCATGGTCTGTGATAAATGAAAAATGAAAAATGGGGTGTATCCAACAAGCTGGTATGTACAATATCAACACCTTTGTAAACTGCATTGTTTGCCCAAATTTTTCACTTTTCACTTTTCACTTTTCATTTATAAAAGCGATAATTCATGAACACAATTCAAACACAACAAACAACACTAAAACCAAAGATACCAAAACTATCACTGGGCCCGCTTTTATATTACTGGCCACGAGATGATGTTTTCCGGTTTTATGAAGAGATTGCAGACACGGCGGTCGATATTGTTTATCTGGGTGAAACGGTCTGTTCAAAACGTCGTTTATTAAGACTGGATTCGTGGCTGCAAATTGCCGGTTTACTGCGCGAGGCGGGTAAAGAAGTGGTGTTATCAACACTGACGCTACTTGAGGCAAATTCAGAACTGCTGGCATTAAAAAAAATCTGTGAGGAAAGCATCAAGAATAATCAATATATGGTTGAAGCCAATGATATGACAGCCGTTCAGCTGCTATCGGGCAAAACCTCTTTTGTCACCGGCCCGGCGGTTAATATCTATAACTCCCGAACCCTTGAGGTGCTTGCCCGCTCCGGTCTGAAACGCTGGGTCTTGCAAGTTGAGCTGTCGAAAGAAACCTTGACCACGATGCATCAAAACAGACCAATGGGCGTTGAAACCGAAGTGTTTGTTTTTGGCAGGCTGCCTCTTGCCTACTCAGCTCGATGTTTTACTGCACGTTCCCACAACCTGCCAAAAGATGACTGCCAACTTCGCTGTCTGGATGATGCTGATGGTTTGCTATTGCGTACGCGAGAAGATGAATCCTTTCTTGTGCTCAATGGTATCCAGACACAATCAGCAAAAACTCAGAATCTCATCAACGATATCAATGATTTTATTGATCTTAACGTTGATGTGTTACGCATTAGTCCGCAATCAAAAAATACGGTGCAGATAATTGAAATTTTTGATAACCGTCTGCATGGAAAAATAAGTAGTGATGAAGCAGAAGAGTCACTTCAGCAATATATTATATCTGGTGAATGCAGTGGCTACTGGCACGGACAGGCGGGCATGGACAGGGTAAGCATGTAACTTTTCAATAAGTCTGAGCGGCTCTATCTATACAGCACGCTTAAGCACATCCTTGTGTCGCTCGACTGCGGCCATCCATGACCGCAGACGGCTGTTATGTCTAGGGATGGACGGTATATAGAAAATGCAGGAGCAATTTTCTTAATAGATAGAGCCGCTCAGACTTATTGAAAAGTTACGTAGGCGGAAAATTAGAATAAACTAATAATAGAGCTATCACAATGAATTCAAAAAAGATGCCAAATTATTTTGGTGATAAATACAAACTGGGCAGCCCCTTCGATCTGGATAATGATGCTGCCTATCATGCCTGGCTGGAATACAAGATGGATGATTATCCGCAGGATATTGAAGATATCATTGTGGAAATTAATGATCCGAGAAAGTTAAGTGGTGTGGAATACAAAGTCATTCGTGATCTGCTTAAAAAAACCAACATGGCGATTTATGCGGGTAATACCGGTGATGACCCGGATAAAGGCATTCCTGACAAACTCGCCAGGCAGTTTGGGTTGTTTACGCCCGATGACAATAGAGGGGCTGATGATGGTATCACTGCCTTACGCGTTGCCGGTGATGAATGGCGCGGCGAATATATTCCGTACACAAATAAACCGATTCATTGGCATACCGATGGTTACTACAATACGCTGCATAATCAAATTAATGCCTTGTTTTTACACTGTGTTTCGCCAGCAGCCAGCGGTGGTGAGAATGCCTTACTGGATCACGAAATAATTTATATTCGCCTGCGTCAGCAAAATCCTGATTATATTCGCGTTTTAATGCAAAACGATGTGATGATGATTCCCGCTAATGTAAGTAAGGAAGGAGAGCTTATTCGACCCGACCGGTATGGCCCGGTGTTTTCTATTTCGGCGGCCGGTGATCTGCATATGCGCTACACCGCCAGAACCCGTAGTATCGTATGGAAGCAGGATCCGTTAGTGCTTGAAGCGGTGGCCTTATTGCATGATTACCTGCATACCGATTCACCTTATATCTACCGGGGAACCTTGCAGAGTGGTCAGGGTTTAATTAGTAATAATGTATTACATGATCGTTCCGGGTTTGACGAGGATGAAAAGCACAAGCGTTTACTATACAGAATGCGTTATTATCAGCGAATTGCCGATACTTGATAGTGGTATCGATAAATAATACATTACGTAGCTTAAAGTATAATATCTACAGTCATCCAACTATTTTTTATGTTGTTATCGGTGCCATTGTTTTAGTTTTAAATTCGATCATTTCATTTGATCCTGATCAACGAGACAACCGTGGTAGAACATTACTTTATCTGTCCGCTGAAAAAGGGGACATCTCACAAGTTAAATCATTGTTGGGCAAAGTAGAACACCCCGACCAGAGAGATGACTGCAAATGGACGCCATTAATGAGGGCGGTTCAAAATGGCCATCTTGAGGTATCAAGGTTATTGCTCGCCTCAGGTGCAGATGTGAATGCGATAGATAAAGGTGGTTATTCCGTGTTAATGGTTGCTGCCAGTATGCATAACCCTGAAATATTAACACTCCTTATTGGTCATGGTGCTCTGTTAAACGTGCAGGATTCAGGTTTAGGCTGGACGGCACTCATCTGGGCAGCAAAAGAAGGATTTGGTGAAAATGTAAAAGTTCTTGTGACTGCAGGCTCAGATGTCCACATACTGGATGTGGTAGGAAAAAGTGCGATTGACTGGGCAAATGAAAATAATCATCAGAATATTGTAGCGTTGTTAAACTCGTTGCGTTTTTAATATTTGTGGCACTGAGCGTTTTGCTGCTATCAATAACAACCCTCATAACCAAAGCAGGAATCATCACGGGAGCTGAACGCCATGTTTGAACTATTGTTAATGCGCCACGCCAAATCAGACTGGTCCAGTCACCTGCCTGATATTGATAGACCGTTAAATAAGAGAGGCAGGGATGATGCTATGCGTATGGGTGCTTACCTTAATCAGCAGGGGCTAGCTCCAGACAGAATGGTAATCTCAGTCGCAGAGCGCACTCGGGAAACAGCCCGGTTGTTATTAAGTAACCTGACCCTGGAAGACAAAAATATTATCTTTGACAGGCAACTTTATCTGGCTGACAGAGAAGCGCTGATTGATGTCATTGAACTTTATGCTAATGATAATCAACGTTTATTGATACTGGCGCATAATCCGGGTATGGATTATCTGGTGAGTTACCTTGCCAGCATTATACCGCCCTTATCCGCAATATTATCAAAGAATGGAAAATTGATGACCACCTGTGCGCTTGCTCATTTTAGTCTGGATTCACTCGATGCGTTAACAAAACCGGGGCAGGCTGAATTGCTGAATATTATTAGAGCTAAAGGGCATCTCTAAAAATTCCATCCTTTGGTACGTTAACGGTGCATCCTTGCACCACTTCTCATGATTGGCATATTCGCACTTGAGAGACTCAATAACTTCGTTGAAAATCTTACGATTTTTATACAAAAATGTTCCACGTGTGTTGCGATCTTCGCCTTATTCTTGAGCCTCTCAAGTACAAATCTGCTCAAACAGAATTATTAGAGATGCCCTAAAGGTTTATCAGAGTCGTAAGTCTAAAAACACACAGTGATACCCGATGGCAACATCAGGAGTCACTGTGTTTTTTGTTCTGACCAGGTAGTGGCTATTCAGATTGGTGGCGCAAGCCCGAATAACACGAATACAAATATTGACATAAAGACAACGAAGAACGTTAACCTCTTCGTCTCCATCCTCTCCGTCCTTTGGTTCGTTAACGGCACATCCCTGTGCCACTGCTGATTTGTAAGCGGTGCATTATTGCCCCACTGGTTTTCTTCCGTTGTTTTTTTAGTGTCCATTTAACGCTCCTTTTTTTTCACATTTGTCGCCAACTTTTTTGTGGCGTGTTATAAAGAATACGCCCAATTATTGATCTGTGTCAAGAAAATGATAAAAGTATCTAAATCTTTGAAATATTGGGCTTTATTTCCCAAAAAGTCGCTCATAAACAGGTAGGCTTTTTTGTAATAGTGCTTCTAAATAAGCAGGCACTTTATGTGCATCCATATCCATGCCATCAAGAAAGTTTTTTACATACAGACCCAGTTCTGTATCACCTTGCATACGCAATCGGCGGCTGAAAAACAGTGTGTCGGTATCTTCACGTCGGCTTGCCAGTAACAGGTAGTTATATACCGTTCCCTGTAAAACAAGGTCTGGTGAACGATTTTTTTCAGCAGCCGCTAGCTTTTTATTGTCCGGGTTATTATTCAGGGTGAAGTGGTATTCAATGCCGGCATCTTCAATCGAAATGTGTATTATTTTTCCTTGCAGGAAATCCAACTCACCTTGTTTTAATTCATTGCTAAATATTCTGTTAAGCGCGGTGACCAATACCTTATTGTGTACAAAAGAAGGCAGTATTTTTAATGGTAATGAAAGCGGTGCTGGAAGTACGGGTTGGGATTTAATGTTGCTGTTTGATGTTTGCATGTGGTTTTAAGGCGGTTTTAAGTTCTAAGTTCTAAGTTCTAAGGTTGCGCTTGAAGCATATAACTTAAAACATAAAACGTCTATTTTTTGCTGAGCCAATATTTATGTATACGTGTATCGTCTGTTAATTCAGGGTGAAAAGATAAGGCTATATGGTTACCGGCACCTATCATTACCGCATCTCCGTTGTGTCTTGCTAATATGGTTATGTCTGATGTCAGGTTTTCCAGGCCAGGGGCGCGAATAAAAGGGGCTTTGAAAGTGTTGTTGTCAAAACACAATTTTATGTCAGCAGTAAAACTGTGAACCTGTGATCCGTAAAAATTACGCAATGCCCTAAATGGCATTAAGCCTAAAGGAGCCACGCGTTCATCATCGACTTCATCTGCCATCATAATCATGCCTGCACACACGCCCATGACAGCATGGTTTTTTGCAAAATTCTTAATCGGTTCAAACAAACCATTTTTTTGAATCAGCAGACTGATTGTGGTCGATTCACCGCCGGGTAGTATCAGTGCGTCACAGTTATCTAATTCTGTCGCTTTTCGTATCAGCCGCGATTTTACGCCGAGCTGCGAAAGACTTTTGACATGCTTTTGATAAGCGCCCTGTAAAGCGAGAACACCGACAGTGTTAATCATGCGTTAACAATACCCACACGTAATTAGTAATTAGTAAAGCCTACCAGCCTCTGACCGCAAGACGCTCTCCTTCGGCAATTTCGGACATGGCTAATCCTTTCATCGCAGGTTGCAGCCCGCGGCTTACTTCCAGTAACACAGCGGGGTCATCAAAATGTGTTGTTGCTTTAACAATGGCTGCTGCACGTGCGGCAGGGTCATCGGATTTAAAAATACCCGAGCCAACGAACACCGCCTGAGCGCCTAGTTGGCGAACCAGTGCGGCATCAGCAGGGGTGGCGATGCCGCCAGCAGAGAAATTCGGTACCGGCAGTTCGCCATGTTCTGCAACATAACAAACCAGGTCGTAAGGTGCGCCTAATTCTTTGGCAACACTCATTAGCTGCTCTTTGCCGAGTGTAGTAAGACGTTGCATTTCATCCTGTAACGCCCGCATATGACGAACCGCCTCAACAATATTACCACTGCCGGCTTCGCCTTTAGTGCGCATCATGGCAGCGCCTTCGCCAATACGGCGCAGAGCCTCACCAAGGTTGGTGGCGCCACAAACAAAAGGCACGGTAAAGTCATTCTTGTAGATATGGTTAGTATCATCGGCTGGTGTCAGTACTTCGGATTCGTCAATGAAATCGACCTCCAGTGCCTGCAATATCTGGGCTTCAGCAAAATGGCCGATGCGGCATTTCGCCATAACCGGAATGGACACAGTGTCTTTGATTTGCTGAATCATCTCAGGGTCAGACATACGGGCGACACCACCGTCACGTCGAATATCGGATGGAATGCGCTCCAGTGCCATTACCGCGCAAGCACCGGCATCCTCGGCAATTTTAGCCTGTTCCGCGTTGGTGACATCCATAATGGCACCGCCTTTAAGCATTTCGGCAAGACCGACCTTGACTTCAAATGCGCTATCGGTAGCGTTTGTGCTGTTATTAGTCGTGCTGCTGTTAGTCATTTTATCATCAGTAGTATTTATCATTGAGGCTCTTAGGTTAATAATGGCTTGTTGAACCAACCAGATGTTGGCAATAAAAAATATTAATCTTAGTCGCTTGTCTGGTTTTTGTCCATGATGCAGCTAAGAAAGTTATTGAGCAATTACAAAGGGTAAGCTCCTGGTTGCGTAGCTTCTCAATAAGCCGTGGCAAGTCAAGCTGAACCTTACTATGCTGGCTTTGCGGGACTAAAGCCCCACTTCCAAAAGCGCCTTAACCGGAAGTGGGACTTTAGTCCCGCCTTTGTGCCACGGGTTATTGAGAAACTACCTGGTTGCGGTATATTTATTACCTTTTGACCTACATCATTTGCGAATCCCAATAATATATGTACGGTTTTATAGCTAATTGAATACAGTCACCAGCTATGTGTCTGCATTAAGCTAGTGTATTGAGGTCTCTATTAATCAGATTGATATGGAATTACAGATTTTATGTTAAATATTGAAGGCGAAGTTGTTGAATCAATACCGGATTTTGGCCCGCCTGTTTTGCGTTTGGGTTTTCGTCCGTTTTTTTTGGCGGCAGGCGTTTTTGCCATTGTTTCAATGGCAATATGGATGGCAAGTTACACATTTTCTGTTGAATTTGCGTTCACGGGAATGCCTGCTCATTTATGGCATGCGCATGAAATGTTGTTTGGTTATGTGATGGCGGTGATTGCGGGTTTTTTGCTGACTGCAATAAAAAACTGGACAGGGCAGGAAGTATTGCGCGGCAAGGCGCTGGCACTGTTGTTCAGTCTTTGGTTGCTCGCTCGACTATTGCCATTTACTGGCTCTACGCTGCCAATTGAATTAATCGCTATTGTTGATGTAGCTTTTATGTTTTTTTTAGCGCTTGTCTGTTTGCGACCGGTATTAAAGGTAAAGCAATATAAACAGATTGGCATTATTTCCAAACTGTTTTTGTTGATGTTGTGTAATGTTGTTTTTTATTTAGGCATTATGGGGATTCTTGCCGAAGGTGTGCAGTGGGGGTTAAATTCTGCCATCTACATGATTATTGCACTAGTGCTGGTGATGATGCGTCGAGTCATGCCGATGTTTATTCAAAATGGTGTTGATGGAGAGGTAAAACTGGTCAACCGTGCCTGGGTCGATCATTCCAGTCTGGTTTTTTTAGTGTGTTTATGGGTCAGCGATGTATTTACTGAATATCATAATTTGACTGTTATTTTCGCTGTACTGTTAACCTTATTGCATACCTTACGGTTAGCGGGTTGGTATACAAATAAAGTCTGGTCTAAATCTTTAGTGTGGATACTGGTGGTGGCATA
>CAZALW010000098.1:0-10142 GCA_964485705.1 uncultured Thiotrichaceae bacterium | reverse complement strand
TACATTAATCTATTTTTTTAAAGGCATGGGGAATGTAGGGACACGGTTAATGTCCTTTGGGCCAAAGCAAATAGGTATCCCTGCCATTGTTTTATATGAACTGGAATTAGGCATTGCTCGATCTGGTTCGCCAACAAAAAGAATAAAACAACTCATGGAATTTTGCGCGGTGACTGAAATTTTCCCTTTTGCAAATGCTGAAGCTAAAACAGCAGCTGATATATGCGCCGAATTAATGGAAAAAGGTACGCCAATCGGCCCCTATGATATTTTAATTGCTGCCACTGCACTGGCAAATAATGCCATTTTAGTGACCAACAACACGAAAGAGTTTAAGCGGGTGAAAAAGTTACAGCTTGAAAATTGGTTATAACAACAGGAATAAAAACAATTAAAGGTAAGCAAAATGAGAAAAGTGATTGTATTACTGGTATTAATAAGCTTCCCGATGACATCAATAGCATCGCAATCTCAAATCTGTAAACTGAAAGAACGAAGCGAGTTAAGCGACATGGCCAGTTGCAAAAAAGGCGACATATTGCGTTATTACGGCTTTATGGGTAAAAGTAACCTGATTATTAGAACCGGCTGTGACTTTACGCAAACTATCGACCATATGAAGGTCGTAGAAAGCAGTATTAATGATGTGTTTAATCTTAGCTGTGTATATATTGGTTATCAGCGCAAGGAGCGTAAATAAAAACCTTTTACGGTATTTCACTTGCTATGGGTTCTTTGCTGTATAGACTTTATTAGACTACCCATAATTGTTTACATAATGATGAACCACAAAATAATTTTACACCAGACGGATGATATTGAAGTCATGGTAAAGGGCAAACGAGAGTCTGCATTAAAAAAGAAACCTGATAGCAAGGCGTTTCTACAGCATTTGCGCCAATACCGAGGCAAGTTGCCACACGATTTTGTATTTAACAGAAAGGACGCAAATACCAGGTAAGGTTTATCAGCACCAATGACCTGTTAATTAATAGGTATGCATAAGTGTATCCGTAGTGTACATATTTAGGCGCATATGGTATATACTAAGGATATACAGGAAAAGAGGGGTATTATGAATTTAGAAATTAAAACCTGGGGTAATAGTGCGGGTCTTCGTTTAACTAAAAGTATTTTAAGTGAGTTATCCGTAGAAGTTGGAGAATCACTAAATGTTACGTTTAGCGATGGCGCTATGATTTTAACGCCAGCTGAACCCTTCTACATACTAGATGAATTGCTAGAAGGCAGTAGCAAAGAAAGTTTGCAGCTCAATGATGAGGATCGCCAGTGGCTTAGTTTTGCGCCTGTTGGGGCTGAGTTTAAATAATGGTGATTAGTTATATTCCACAGCGTGGCGATATTATTAACACAAACTTTGATCCAGTGATGGGTTTTGAACAAGCTCATGATCGCCCTGCTCTGGTTCTTAGTACCGACAAGTTTAATGAGCATTGTAAATTAGTCTTAGTTGCTCCTATTACACATACAGCAAGAAGTAGTCATTTTGAGGTAATAATTGATACCGATAAAACGAAAGGTGTTGTTATGTCCAATCAAGTTAGAATGATTGATGTTTCAGCGAGAGGCTTTAGCTTGCGTGATAAAGCACCTGGTGATGTGTTATCACATACTTTAGCCAAAGTGCGTGCAATTTTGGCTTAATAGTTACGACTATGTAATCCGTTGCTAAGGTCTGAATAAGCGAAGGAGTTAATACGATGAATACAAAAAAACTAATTGACGAAGCGGCATCGCTTCCAGTAGAAGAAAGAGTGTTGGTAGTCGATTCACTGCTTCGTAGTCTTAACCAGCCAGAGTCAGAGATTGACAAAAAATGGAACGCTGTAGCACAGCACCGCCTGGCAGAATTTAGAACAGGTTCAGTGTCAGGCATTCCGGGTGAGGCAGTGTTTGAAAAAATATGGAAAAGATTCAAATAATGAGTTTTTCGTTTCACCCAGAGGCAGAAGAAGAATTCAATAAAGCGATAGATTATTACGAAGATATAGAGCTATAAACAAACTGGTAATATTTAAACAATGAGTGCAATAAATAAAGAATTATACGATGCCTTGATGAAAGCAGGTGCGCCAGATGATTTGGCAACTGCGGCGGCAAGGTCGGTTTCAGAAGACCAGGGACCAATCAAAGAAGACCTGGTTAATATTAGAACTCGTCTGGTGATGCTTGAAACTCGCCTTGCAATGGTTGAAAAATTACAATGGGTAATAGTAATAGGCGTAATTGGGTTAGTGCTTAAAGCATTGTTTGTTTAATGATATTAACAGATAGAAAAAAAAGGAAAACACCATGAACAACGAAACATTATTACTAAGCGGGTTATTGTTGCTGGGGATGGTAAGCCTGGCTCCCCTGCCGGTCTGGGTCTTGCGTCAGGCAAATCGACAACGGCCCTATAAACTGCTGTTGTTCGGCTTTTTCCTGCTGACCGGGGCATTACTGTACGTATCTATCAGCAATAACGGCTATTTCAGCGAGCCGATCAATAACGCCCTGCTCGGCGCGGGTATTTATGGCGCGATTAGCTGCATCGTGACCTTGTTGGCGATGGCGTTTGGCATTAAGCGTGAAGGCTTTAGTGCGCAATACGAACAACTGGAACGGGATCGTTGTCAGGCGGTTGAAGAGCGAAAAGCAGAGCCTGTGTCTTCTCGGCGGGATGATGATGATCGTTATGATGAATGGCGTGATAGTTGGTATCGTGGATACTATAACTGGAATCGCAATTGGTATCTATAAATAGATAACTCAACAACCACCAGCTTTAGCTGGTGGTTTAGTATTATGGACTAAAGCAAGGGGACTAATAAATTATTTACCCGTTTTATTTACCTAGCTTGCTGATACTACCTAGTCGTGCAGCACTTCTAAGAGGGCTGCTCATATCACCAGAACCACTCCCCAACTTACTAACACTCTGCCCAGCCAGCGTCACAATAAACAAAAACAAAGCAGGCACAGCGATATACATAATGGTCAGCACCATATCCAGCAGATAGCGGTTAATGCCCTGCGTTAGCACACTTCCCATGTGCGAAATATCGGGATACATGGCAGTGTATAACCTGGCATCGATATAGTCGGCAAACACCCACAGAGAAGTGAAAAAGCGCACTGCTAAAATTAAAAAGATCATGGTAATAATGCTGTCTATATCGTATTCAGAGATAACAAAATAGAAAATCATCAGCCCATAGATCATCATTAACAGCACTGCCTGTATCATCGGCGCAGCGTTTTTGACAATATACATAGTGACATAAAAGTCTTTTAAACTATCGGCAATCTCTATCAGCGTAGCTGTGCCTGCCACTGCAACAACAGGGGCGACCTTAACGACAGCGGCGCTCCTCACTAGCATCCCCCCGGCTCCACTTTCTAATGCCTGCGCGGCGGACTGAGGCCGGGCATTAGTAAAATTATTACGTGGCGCAGTAAAATCAGGCGGATCTATCCCAGCATAGCGTTTGATGACTAAATCTGCCACATGTTTGCCGCCGTCTTTCTCGGCAAAATCTTTCATGTGCGCACCCGCATTGATTAGCGATAGTTTAAAGTTTGTAAACCAGGTATTGCCAGGATCACGGTTATCCCAGTTGAACACCTCTATCTTATCCGCTTCAACCGAAGCCAAAAGCTTTGCTTTTAAGCCTATTGTTGGCGTACCTGATGAAATGACTCCCGGATCCCACCACTCATCGCACTGTGGCGTTCCCGGCGTATTGTTGAGTACATCGTCTGGCGAATGCTGATGATCCCTTGCCGGGTTATAAGCCCAGCCTTTTACCGGCTTTTTGGCCATGGAGGAGCAGCCACCATCTTTGGCTTGACAATTTCCATAGTTAGAGCCATCCCAGTTATAAAACCCCTGTGTTGCCTGATAAAAGTGCGAGCCAACATAATACGGATCCATGCCATCAAGACCAGTCTGCATTCCGCTTGCGCCAAAAAAAGTAGTTAGTTCATTAACCACATAATCGTGATGATCGCCGCCTGCCAGCGCATTATCAAACTTGGTTTTGGCGGGGATAAAACATTCTCGTGTAAAACGCGCGAATTCATCGCGCAACACTCTGTCTTTAATTTGTAGGTTTCGTAGCTGTCTATCTAAACCTTTGATGTTTTCAAAACAGGTAAAAGAAGAGGTCACTGCCTGGTTAATGCCTGACGAGACGCGCAATACCAACCACCACAAGGCGGGGATACTGACATCAGCATTGACATCCAGATTATCATCAAGCGTATAACCGGTGCTGCCGCCGGTTGCCGTTTGCTTGGTTGTAAGCACCCCATGCGCATCGGTACAGGCGACATTAAGTTTCATTTCTACCACTTTTAATTCCATAAACGGCACAATGGCAAAACTAAACACCAGTAAAATAGAGACAACATCATAGGTCATGCGCCGCTGCGAGATGATGCTTGCCGGTTTGTCGTCCTGTGACATAATGGGTTCTTTCCAGTTTTTGTACAGTGCCATAAACAGCGGGTAGTACAGAAAGCCAGAGATCGACAATACGTTGAAAAACGTATTGTATAAAGACCAGCCAAACATGGTGGTGTATATCTCAATAAGCGAGCCTACGTGCATAATCTAAACCCCTGAGATAAAACTTAAATAGCTGCGGTGGTTAAATATCAACTCAAGCACCATAAACAAAACAATGACCTGCCAGCGATTATTAGTAATTCTGTTGTGATGCTGTTGACTCCATTGTTTTTTATGCGCCAGCCATGCTATGGCACTTTGCCAGTAAACCATCAGTGTTATAAATACCGCCCAGCGCAGCAATAAAAAAACAACGCTCGAATCCAGGACAAACTGATTGATCTGGCTTATCTGCTCAAGCGGCAGGGTGGATAGTAAAAACAGGGCAATGAGAAAAAACAGGCTTATCTTTAACAGCGTCATTGCTGTTTTTTTAAATCGCCCTGGCCGCGCCTCTGGCTGTGTCTGGTTTTCTTTTGTCATATTATTATGGTGGTGTTATTACGGGTAGTTTCTTCACGCCACCGCCGAGAATCGAGAACTCGGATCGTTTATCAGGCACCGCTCGCGCCGCATTGTGGCGAGCGCGTTCTGCCAGGTTTAAAATGGCTATAGTGGTGGTATTTACTGTTTTATTTTTCAGATCAATGTCACTATGTATTTGCGCCAGCATGGTCTCAAATGATGCATAGGTAACATTTCTGACATATTTGATTGCCGTTGGGCCTGCGGTTGAGGTTGCCATATCTGGCGACTTGATTGCCATGTCCATCATTTGTATGATCAGAAAAACCTGTTCCTGCACTTCATTAACCGCCATTTCCGATGCCAGTTTTTCCATCATTAGCATTGCCTGGCCGTATTGAAGCTGGTGCAAACTATCGACTAAATACGCTGAAAAATTCACTGATGTGAATTTGCTAATATCCTCAAAGTCTCTTTCTTTGTAAGCTTTTTGTAACGCATCACGGATATTAAGTGTCATCGTTTCTACTTCTGGACGCAGGCCGTCACCGGGTATGGCTTCTTTCTTTTCATCTGGTTTGTCCAGTGTGATTTTTGTCTCGCCTACCACCCGCTGTATCCACGCTCCAGCCAAAGCTGGCGTTGTCCAGGTCAGCGCTACAGGCTCTGATCTCATGTGAGATGGCGGTTTTTCTAAACTTGATAACTCATTCACTCTGCCGATCATCAAATTGTAACCAGCAACAACGAAGTCTTTATTGGTTTCGATAGGTCTGGTATTGGATGTGCCTACATTTTTACCGTCATACCAGGGAACAGGGCCGCCCGGATTTTTTTTGATGTCACTATCGAGATCAGACATTACTGGTTTGTCATTGCCTGTTTTTTTCGCCCCTATTGACCATTTATTAATCACCGATGCCTGTATAAAGCCATCATAGGGGTTAGCGGTGGGGTCGCGCCGCATTTCGGCTTCAACTTGCTCGCAGGATTTGTACGACATATTAAATAGCTCTGCGCTGCCATCGATAGTCTGTTTCAATATATTGGCTAATGTTGGATTGTATTTCATTGCCAGATAACCGGGCAGACTGACAGCGTACGCTGTTCCAGCAGCCGCTAACTGATCAGGCAATTTCTGTACTCTTGATTTGATCTGATTAATCATATCCTCAAGATTATTATGAAAATCAAACTTACCGCAGGAATAGCTGTAGCCCATTTTAAGTTTTGCTTTAATACTAAATGACCTGAAACCCGTACCTGGTGGCGGAATAGCCGCACCACCACCCAGGTGATAATATTGCTCACCAATATGGATGGATACCCCTGGCCGGGTTTCAGCCATCACCGCCTGCGAAACCACCAGGATAAAAAAAACAAAAATAAAGGTTATTTTTTTCATGCGTTTTTCCTATAAACAAATGGGTGATGGAAACGTGACGCTACCCAAATAACGACCTTTATCATTTGAGCAACACGCATAGGTGTTGTAATAATTCCAGGCATAACTACCAAACTCAACATTCGGCTCAATAAAATCACGCGTAATATCAGTAATATTGTAGGCAGGTGAAGCCTGGCAAGATTTAACTTCGGGGTAAATCATCTGCCAGCGACTTTGATTTAACTTTTTCCAGCGCAAGTCTTTATCAAATGTATTTCCTGTCTCTAACTCAACGCCAAAACGTGTACCCCCCGCGCCTTTTTTAACGTTGTTCACCAGTACGTTCATTGCTCGCCAGGCTGCGACTGTGCCCACCTTGGCATCGTGATTGTTATTCACCGCGCCTTCTCTGGGGTACATATGCCCCCATATTTCCGCTCCATCGGGATCTGGTTTTAATGTATCGCCACTAAACGGATTTAGAATAGTTGAGGAATGGTTAGAGCCACTGATTGGACCATCGGTTATCGGATAGCCGGATCGCCAGAAAAAAGCATCGACATAGGACAGATAATATGGCTGCAATGGCGTGGTATTGGTCGGGCAAAAAATACGCGGCGCACGAAATCTTGGTTTAATCGCATTGCCATAAACAGTTCCTCGCCACGATGTCTCTACAATCGTCATTGCGTCATTGTAAAATTCAGCCAGTTCCTGAATTTTTTCTGTTTCGCGTTTAATGGCCGCCAGTGTTTCCACGCCTTTTAACGCCATCATCGCGGTTTTAAGTTTGCCTTCTATTTTCTGTTTTACTTTTGCCAATGCATCGTCATACATGTCAGCGAAATTAAAGTTAGTGGGCGGCGTATCTGGTGGTGCATTATTTTCATTTTCGGGTGGTGGCGCATCTGTTCCATCCGTCGCGTTTTTAATGCCATCATAGGCATCAGACACCTGGGTTGCCATCTCACCATAGGCATCAGACACCTGGGTTGCCATCTCATCATAGGTATTACGTGCATCAGCCAGCGCTGCTTCATAAGCCTGGGAGGCATCAAACTCACCTATTTGTGTCCTCGCCTGTTGGTATGCTTGTTGTGCATCATTGACCGCATTTTGATAGCTGTTGGATAATTCTGTGGTGAAACCTGTATATGCATCGGATATATTCGTTTGTATGTCTGCGTACACACTGGATAAATCAAAGCCTTCACCCTCAGCAGTCATCAAATCATTTATCCCTGTTTTTGCCTCCTCATAAATATCCGAAACGCCGGTTTGCGCGTTTTCGTACATGTCAGCAAGATTGTCCGATGACAGGCTGCCAATTGTTGGCAGTTGATAATTAGGTTCTGGCATATCGCCTATTGAGCCGTCTGTTTTTATAATATCAGGCAGAATGCTTGCAGGATGCCCAATAATACTGACCTCTTTAAAACTTAACGACTGGTGTACATTCTGCTCAACGGGATTGCCGTGCCCACCCTGCAAGCCATCGCCTGCATTTAATAAGGTCGCAATAATGGAGGTATTACCCGTATCTATCACCTTTTCAACTGTGTTTTGCCATACATCAAATGGGTGATCACCGGTATGATTATAAGAAGCAAGCAACAGATCAGGAACGGTGGTACGCAGCTGTGGCGAAATGATGGTGTACATATAAAAACCTTTACGCCAATTAAAACCCACCACCAAATGCGCACACACACCGGTAATGCAATAGTCACCACAATCAGAATCAAACATGCCCTCAATGCTGGTTTTTACCAGGTCATCCAGACCAAATGTGGCTGAATCATTTCTACCTGACAGGCCGTCTGCGCGAGTGGAGATAGGGCAGTCTTCTATGCTAACCCAGTTCCCATCAGCGCCGTAACAGTCAGCGTATACTGATGAAGAAAAACCCAATAATAAAAAAACAATGATTAATAATTTTTTCATTGCCTTATCACTGCAAGTCAACCGTTTTTAATATCGCTCCATCTTCATCCAGTAGCTGATACTGCAAAATAGTGGCTTCTATTTTGTATTCTTTCTTGTCTTCGGAAAAATCATACAAGGTTGCCTTGCTGCGTTGTCCCAGTGATACTGTTAGTTTTAAGTAAATATATCTGTTGCCAACAACACCCTGTGAAACGTGTTTGTGCCGCAGTATTTTTTTTGCATAGCCATAATTATTGTTGATACCTCTATAACTTATTTTTGCCAGTGTTGCTGCCTCAGCTTCAGCCATGTTTAATGTTGATGCTGTTTTTTTGTTAGTAAAGTTAACGCTAAAGATAGGAACTTTGTGATATTCAGGATCGAGACTACCGCCATCAAAGACGAAGCGGCTGCTGTTCTCAAAAAGAATTCTTGGTAACAAATATGTACTCTGTGGCAGAGTGTAGCCAAAAGACTGCGCGTTAAAATCATATTCTGATAAAGGCAACTGCATGCTGATTGATACCGTTTCAAGTTGGGCCGCACCATTTATGCGTTTGATTGTTTTGGGGGTATATTCTTTCATCACCTGGCGATAGGTAAACGGGTCTTTGTCGTCTTCATATTTACCCAGCTTGGGGCGTTGATAAAACTCAATAATTTCCTTCACATGCTGTTCTGGTTCAGCCGAACTCGCATAGAAATGGTACAAAAACGTGCTGCCTTCCAGGCATTTGACATTTCTATAACATTGTTTTATCTGTGTGTGTATATCTACTGTCGCGCTTTTCTGCCCATCAGGCACTTGCAGAGCAGATTCTTTTTTCTGCAGTTTGAAACCTTCAAAAAGATCTCTTTTATTGTCGTGGATCTGGATGCAGCCTGACAGTCCGATAACAAGCGTAAGTAGTAAGCATTTAAAGTAAATTGTTTTTTTAGCCATTATTTTTATTTCCTTTTCCATTGTGTTTTTCGGGATTAAAAATCAAATCTGTATATGAAGTTATGCAATCAAAATAATCATCACTGTGTATAATAGCGCATGTTTCAATGACTGTGTTTTTATCATCCAGTACAACCAGTGTCATATAAAGACCCGGCATACCACTGCCCACGATTTCTGCATCATCAGGAATTTTATTGACCAAGGTCTTTAAATCCTTAGCTTTCATCACTTACCTGCTGTTGCTTCTGCTTTTGTAATAAGCCCAGCGTTTTAATGCTTCTCGTGCATCGGTTAAACCATAAATCACCGCGCGACCTTCATCAAAAACAAAAGCCGGGGCTTTTTTAATATCAAAGCGCATAGCGATTGCCATACCATTAAACGCATTTTGTATTTCCTGTGCATCCATTGTTTCCAGGCGACGATTAGCTTCCAATTGGGCGGCTTCCATATCCTGTGGCAGATCCATCGATAGAAATTGTTCCAAATTTTTATGTCCATCTAAATTAGTGTTTTCAATGACAGCGCCAAATTCTTCGGCTGAATGTGCATTTATCAATGTATGATTGTTTGTGCCAATGAAATAAACCTTTTGTTTTGCTGTTAATGTGTCTGCTAATGCTGATACAGGCGCAAGCGAAATAAAGCCCAAACTTAGTATTATTAAAGCCAAAGTAATAAGTTTGCTCATGCCCTTGCCTGCTTGATTTTATCCACCACCTGATCAATGGCCTCTAACTCAGTAATGCCCTGCTCATCCATAATTTTGCGCCTGGCATCTTTCTCATCGGGATCAGTGCCAGCCAGTGCCAATGGCAGTGCAGGTACAACAACACGAAAAAGCGAGGTCAGTTTGTCGGATACCACAACCCCTTCGGTGTATTTGCCTCCTTCTTTTCGCGCCG
>CAZALW010000097.1:578-10145 GCA_964485705.1 uncultured Thiotrichaceae bacterium | reverse complement strand
ACTTATATAGGTGATGGCACTGCCATCACTTACAGAAAGCAGAGAAGATTAGTAATGACTTATATAGGTGATGGCACTGCCATCACTTACAGAAAGCAGAGAAGATTAGTAATGACTTATATAGGTGATGGCACTGCCATCACTTACAGAAAGCAGAGAAGATTAGTAAATTAATTATGAAGTACACGCAAATTTTTATGACAGATAAAGCAAAGAGGCTCTTAGCGCAAGAACATCATGAAATGCTTCTTCTTACGTTGGAACGCTCTTTTCAAATATTTGATTACGACATGGGAATAGTTAAAGGTGTTTTTACCAATCGATATGGTATGGATATAGACACGTTTCTATCTGATCTGTCGCGTTCATTGGATAAGGTGCCATGGGTAATTTACAGGAAAGGCGTTAGAAAACTGGAAGCTCTTTTGGCGAGGCTGGATACAGTTGATGGCACTGAGGATGAGTGGGGTATTTTAGCGAAGGCATTGTTAGAAGGTCTTGAACTAAAGCTTGATAAAAAAGACGTGATGAGAAAATTTCCTGATGCAGGGTGGGGCGTTGAAGCATACAAGCGCAGACTGGGCGATGAAAAATATACGCAGTGTATTGATTACGCGCAAAAGAAAAAACAGGTCTTTAAAGAACAAATTGAAAAGCAACATAAAGAGAATGAAGTCGTAATTCATCTTGATGGTTACAGAGTTTTTGAAATAAAAAATAACAGGTAGGTAAACAATGACTACAGAAAAAACAAAAGCAACAGTGAAAGTAAAAAAGAAGGCAGCACCAAAGAAAAAAGCGTCAGCGACGCGTTTGGTAACACACATTAAACCAAAAGCAGTTGAGAAGAAAATAGATTACAGTTCCGCTGAATACGATGCGGCTTTTGAGGAGGAAGATAAACCATTGCCACCTTCGCATGAAGATAATGCGGATGCCCTGGTGATGCCTAATCTGGTTTCTAATCGTCCAGGTCCTTTGCGTACGAGAGGTAATATTATATTGCATACGCGATCTGCCCACCGCTTGTTTTATGGTCGCCAGAAGAATGAGAAAGAAGGCTTGCAGCCGATTACTGGTCTTGTGCGTTTTGCCTTGAACATGAACCAACTATCAACCCTTGCGGCAAATGATGATCCTTATGCTGATGCAACTTTATTGACTGTCGAAGATAAATTATCTGTGACAAAAAAATATGTGGCGATGTGTATTAAAGAACTGGAGCAGGTGCTTGATGATATGGAAGACATTACCATTGATTTCCACCAATCGGTTAAACCTATTAAGGTGCCATTGGAATTTAGAACAACATACGGATTCGTTGCTGCAAGACTTATATCGCAGTACGACAAACTGGTAAGACTGGCGTTAACCGCCAGACACGTAGGACTGATCTTTAGCGAGGACTGGGGCAGATTCAATGGTAAGTCAGCAAAGATGATTCGTGATGCGTTTCATGCGTCCTCAGCGTATCGTTTTACCGGTGTCTCGCGTGATGATATAGCGGCGAATAGTCAAGTGGCTCGTGTAACAATTGGTAAATATGGAGAACTGCCGCAATATATTCTGGATGGAACGAAACGTGGGATTTTTGCCCCTGAGATTAAAAAGCTGGCAAACAAACAAAAACAGAGAACTGCTGCAAAGTTGTAATAATTGATTTAATAAGTGTTGAGAAGTTGGTAAGATTCATGAGTAGAGAAGATGGTAATGTTCTAAATATGACATACCCCTTTAAAGGGTCTTTTAAGGGTAAGGGGCAAATTTTAAAAACTGCAAAAGAACTCTCAAATGAGTTCGTGCAAATTAGAGGAGAGATGGATGCGCTGGTGCAAAATTACAATGATGTATTTTCTGGTGCATCGCATAACAATCCAGGACTGGTCAATCTACGCATAGCGCAAAGAAACGTTCATCCTATGTTGCGTTGGCGGCATACAAAAGCTGCTGGCGATTTCTTTGAATTGTTTGATAGCGAGGCAGGTAAGTTAATTCTGAATAAGGCGGGGCCAAATACAATAGCAACATTGATTGAGTTTGAAAAAAAACGACTGGTACTGAATGCCCGTTTATCCATTGTGAGTACAATGATTAAGTCCTATAACAGATACCTTAAAAAAATGCAGCGACTTGAAGCGTATGGGTAATCGAAAGTTATGACCCATCAAATTACAATTGATCTGCCGGATGAATTTATCGATGCGTGCAAAGCAGATAATGTTGATCCAGAAGTTGTGCTTCGGGGGTTCATTGCAGACCTGTCACAGATTATTAACTGGGTAAGCGATCCCCGCGATGATGGTTATTCAAGCAATGGCAGTGATGAGCGCACGATGGCTCGTGCTTACTATGAGCGTGTTGGCTATCCATATTGGAATCAGAATTTAGATAGCAAAGAGTAAAGTAATGAGAGTGCGGCATCAATAAATCTGAATAAATGATTTCATATTTACTGATGCAAAATACTATAAAAAATGAAACGATACTGTTATCAGATATAAATAAAACGAGGATGATTAAATGCCAAGCATTAATGGTTATGCAAGATTAGGTAAAACACCAGAGTTGAAACACATTGGCGAGGGTGATGATAAACAGGCTGTCTGTGAACTCAGTGTGAAGTTTATTAACAGCAAAAAAAAGAAAGGTTCGGGTGAAGATGAATATGATGATTTGGGTTTTTGGGCGCAGGTGAATGTCTGGGGTTATGAAGCAGAACCCGTGTCCAGATTATTATCCAAAGGCGACAAGGTTTACATTGTTGACGGCAAGCTGGCTGAAAAATCATGGGCTGATAAAGATAATACTGAGATAACAAAAACTGGCTTGCAGGTTGATTGTCGATTGCTTTTTCCAGTGCTTTCTAATATTGAAAATTTAACTTACAAGGCACGATCCAGTGACACGCAAAGTGAATGATATGATTTTTGGTAAACTGTCTTAATTGACAGAGCGTCGGCCAACCGCCTTTATTGGCGGTGCGCACAGGACTGACGGGTTTCTGTGCGCAATTTAATTTTAAGGAAAACTAAGGAGAGATAAAGATGAGAAATGTTTATGGTGCATTGGGTGCGATATTTTTAAGTGGATCGGTATTGGTTTCCTGTAGCAGTAATGACGGTACAGACGGGTTAGTTGTTAATGGCGTTACTTTGCCGACTTGTGAACTGGGTGTTGGTGAGTTTGCCGGATGTTGGATTTCAGAATTATGTGCCAATCGTCCAGAAGATGAATTCGGCGTAGAAATGGAAAATGCAAGCCTACGGTTAATTGAGCAAGCGGTAGAGTCAGAGACGCACCCTGCGGTTCAAGGAAGCATTAACAGTTATCTGCTGAGATATGATGGCGACCAATGCGCTGGTGATCCTGTTGAGATTACACATTTGAATACGTTTGAATCGCCTCAGCTTATCTTTAGTCAGCGTTATACGCATTTACCTGATGTGAGATGTACAGAAACGGGAGGTACTGGCGGTTTGTCATGTAACGCAATAGAAATAACTGTCGACTACACTTTTAATAGCGACCCATCTTCACCCCCGCTTGAGTTAACGGAGACCGATTGGACAGCATTATTAATTACTGGTGATCGATTATGTATGCCGGGATCAAATTATGATTTTGACATAACTGCTAATGGCGGGATTAGGGCTACGCCGCATATAAATAGTAGAATTAATATTAATTTAACACCAGGGCAATGTCTAAATAGATTTACACCATAATTAATCGAAAAAACTTCGACAGATAATCCTTATGACGGGAGGGATTACTATCACAAACAGACCAATAAAAAGATTATTGTTTGCTCAGGGTGGTCAATGCTTTTTTTGCAAAAAAACAATGGCAAAACATGAAGCCAGTGTGACGAAAACGACAGGTTCTTATTCGTAGAATAAAAGATAAACAGTTGTTTCTAACTGAAGAGCGCGAAGTTATACGACATAAACTTGGCTCAATAAAGGCTGATAAAAAAGCCCTTAACAAAGCCTCAAATCGCGGCTCTGTTGATTTCGCTCATGCTTTTGTTGCTGCTGCTGAGCGCAACCTGTCTAAAGAAGTTTTTTTAGAGTTAGAACTGAAAGCGGCGGATATTTTATCTGTAGATTAATACATCCGAGAAACCACCATGAACAAATTAGTCATTGTTGAGTCACCCAATAAGTGCAAAAAGATTCAAAGTTATCTGGGTAATGGCTGGATAGTCAAAGCCTCCATGGGTCATATTCGAGACCTACCCCAAAAAGAAATGGGGGTTGATCTTAAAACGTTTAAACCCGGTTATGTGCCAAATGCCCAGGGTAAAAAGCTGATAGCTAATTTAAAAAAGCTGAGTCAACAGGCAAGTGAAGTCTATCTTGCAACAGACCCTGATCGTGAAGGCGAAGCCATTGCATGGCACTTGCAACAGGTGTTGGGTTTACGCAATCCAAAACGTGTCACTTTTAACGAGATAACAAAAAAAGCCGTGCAGAGTGCTGTGGCAAATCCGACAGGTATTGATTACAACCTGGTCTATGCACAGGAAGGACGGCGGGTACTGGACAGGCTGGTTGGTTACAGCGTGTCCCCTGCTCTGTCTAATGCTTATGGTAAATGGTTAACTGCAGGGCGAGTACAGTCACCGGCGGTGCGTATTGTTGTGGAGCGCGAGCTTGAGATACAGGCGTTTACGCCAACCGCTTATATTGAAGTTTTTCTTCTGTTTGAAAATAATGATGTTGCCTGGCAGGCAAAATGGCTGCCTGGTCAGCTTTTAGCTGAAAATGAAAAATACTGGACAGATGCTCGCTTTGCTGCGCGTGTTGCTAACATCAAGGACGTTGATGTTGTTGACATCGATACTAAAAAACAGTCAAAGCGTCCTCCCGCTCCTTTTACCACATCGTCCATGCAACAGGCCGCTTCTGTTGCGCTTAAAATGTCGCCCAAACAATGTATGCGCGAGGCACAGAAATTATTTGAAGAAGGATTGATTACTTACCATCGAACTGACAGCCCCAATCTATCGGCTGATGGTTATAACGATGTCATCACCTGGCTAAACAATAATAACTATGCAGATGATGCAGTGGCTCAACGCAACACCTGGAAAGCAAAAGCCGGAGCGCAGGAAGGCCATGAGGCGATACGTCCGACAGCGGCTATTCAAATACCTGACGTGGTAAAAAGCCAACTCAGTGCTGAGCAATATAAGCTTTACCGTTTAATCTGGCAGCGAGCTGTTGCCAGCCAAATGAAAAATGCAGAATTTAATATTACGCTGGCGGCACTAAAGTCCAGTGATCGGCTTGATGGCCAAACAATGACTTTTGTGGCGAAAGGTCAGCGAATGCTTTATCCGGGCTGGATGAAATTAACCCGCCAGGATGCAACCGATGAGTCTTATTCGGGTGATGACCAATTATTACCTGCATTAAGCGCACAACAACATCTGGTTGTGCTTGATGGTATCGTTAAAAATAAACAAACCAAGCCGCCTGCTCGTTACACTGAGGCATCATTGATTAGAAAGCTGGAAGCTGAGGGCATAGGTCGGCCTTCCACCTATGCCTCCATCATTGATAACATTATGACCCGCGGTTACGTATCAACTGAAAAACGAAAACTCAAAGCTTGTGAGTTGGGCATGGTTATTTACCAGTCACTGGTTAATCGCTTTAAGTTCATGGAGCTGGGTTATACCCGCGATATTGAAAAACAACTTGATGAGATTGCAGCCGGTAAAAACAAATACATTGATGTGGTCAGTCAGGCTTTTAATATACTTAAGAGCGAGCTGGCTTCGCTGGACGGGCTTAATCTAAGCAATGATGAGCAACATACCTGCCCTGTGTGTAAAAAACCGCTACGGCTAATACAGGGGCGTTTCTGGGGGTGTTCGGGCTACAGTAAAGAGGGGGGCAGTTGTGATTTTACTGCACCGAATGAAAACGGAAAACCAGGTACACCCAAACCACATGAAGAAAAAACAATAAACACTACCTACCCATGCGCATGCGGTCAGGGCTATATGCAAAAAAGAGCCTATAAAAACAAGTCATTTTGGGGTTGTTCCAGTTATCCGGAGTGTAAAAACACATTACCCGATGAACAAGGCATACCTGGTGTACGCAAAGCAGGTTCGACTGAGGATAAAAAGAACAGGGGCAATAATAAATCAGGTGCAGGCAAATCCTGTCCTGATTGTAACAATGGATCGTTGGTCAGGCGATCGGTAAAAAATGGTAAAAATGAAGGTAAAGAGTTTTATGGTTGTACTCAATTTCCAGATTGCAAACATTTTGAATGGGTAACGTCTAATGCATAATACTTTACTGCTGGATAATGGTGTGCCTTATATCAGCATTGAAGCGGCACTTTTAGCCAGTCAATATTTATCCGGTGAAACCGGAAAGCAATATCAGACAACACCCTATCAGGGTGGTTATGCACTTGTTATTTCAGGTGATGAACTGACAAGTGAAAAAGAACTGGACGTGCCTGCGTTATACATACGCCCCTCTTATCGCAGTCAGATCACAAGGCTTCTGTCTGCATTGGCATTAATGATTATTGCTTTTGTGTTTTTGCAGGATTTGCTGGTAATGGCTAAAATCAACAATCTGTTTCATTGGCTTTATAATAATTTTGGTTTAGCGCTCAACTGGAATATGTTGCTAATGACTATTCAGGGATCTTGTGTCCTGCTTAATTTTTATTTGCTGATCAAAGCGGTGTTAGTTAGGTACACACACCGTTATTTTATCGGGCCTAAAGGTATTGAAGCGCGATTGGGTATTATCAGTATCGCTGAGACACGTATTGAATATATGCACATACGCGGTGTAAGTTTAAGACAGTCCATCATTGAACGTCTATTGGGTTATGGATCGATTGAAGTTGCAACATCAGGTACTGATGGTTCTGAAATCAAATTCACGGACATTGCAGACCCATCACAAATACAGAATATACTGAAAACACGATTAAAATCGATGAGTAATTAAAAGTTAAATTCGGAAATTCATAAACATTACTTAGTTATAAACATATGACAACAGCTAAAGAGTATTTATATGAATTGGGTAATATAGCTAAACTTGGAGAAGATGAAACACTAAGACGGCAAGTTGTAAGCAGAATATTTGGCATTGCAGGCGTACATAAAATGGCAATGAAAGATGCCATCGTATCATTAGAAATTATGGCAAACAATACTAATTCTTTAAATGACGATTTATTAAAATATGTAATTGCATTCAAACTCATTACTTCACCTAATCCATTGGTTCAAAGTGCTGTAAAAGGTAATAAATTAGAGGATATATTTGAAAATCAAATTGTTAAAAAAGTGAATAAATGGAAAATTGATGAAAATGTTTTAACAAATTTTTATCACATGGAAGACATTACTGGTTATACGTCAAGCATGCACATTGAAGCAATAAGATTGTCTTCAAGTGCAAATATTACAAATTTTTTACAACTTGGTGGTGCAGCATATGGTGCGTTAGCTGGGTATATCCATTTTTCTAACTCAAATACTGAATTTGCTGCAGGTTATTTTGTAATATCAGTCTTAGTGGGGATAAATGCGATTTCAGGTATTTGGACTAATTGTTTTAAAAATAAGCGTTATGAAATTAAAAAAAATCGTAATGCGATTAATGATTTTCAAAAAATTGTTGAAAAATACATCACAGAACCATTAGCATATTATGACAGCAAAGGCTAAACAACAATCTGCTAAAGTAAGTTTTTACTACACGGGAAAAGTGTTGTTGAAAAAAATAGAGCCGACACTGGAGCAGTGTGTTTTGACTGCGAAGAGCCACGGTAATACGGTGGCGCAAGCCAGGAATTGCTCACTTGGTGAAGTCGGATGCCCTGACTGCCCTTTTGCAAAATATAGAAGTCATGAAGTGTGAATAATTATATTGGAGAGAACTAATGAATGCAGAAAAAGAAAACAGCACAGGCAAGGCTAATGATATAGATCAGATGTTATTTCTTCGTAAAGCAAGAGAAAAGGCACAAGGATTATCAGCTCTGATTTGTCTTATGTTAAGGAATGATAGAGTTACCAGTAATATGAGTTTAGACGAAATGCGTAGCTATATGTATAAGACTGGAGTTGTCTTACATAACATGCCTTATCTTATTTTAGGGTCAAGACTCCCATTAGAAACATTGTCATCGATTAATGAACTTGATCCTACGGGCGATGATGATAATTGGGGAGAATGGTGTAAGGAGATACGTTTTAATTTTGACCAGGAATTGCCCGATAAGCCATTAGAGAAAAAAAGTTATTATTGAAACGTCCTTAGCTGCGGGTCTAAAGGCGTGAAGACTGGCAGACGAAAAATCGTATCGTATTAGGCGGCGGCAATGAATACCACATAAACAGCTTGCCAAAGGTCGATCGCTAGTAAGATAGAACAGAGTGGAAACATATGAATGATGATGATGTGCCATGTGACGATCTATTGGACGTTAAACCAGCGGATGATTCCTGGGGTGTTGTACGGACATACAAAACGCGACGACTTGCACAAAAGATTATTTGGAGTTTATCTGATGAGCTAGTTAAACTTACGTGGGATAAATCAAGACTAATTTATCATCCAGATGAAATGCTTTTATTATCGAAATCTATCAAATGGTTATCAGGCATTGTTGTTGATGACTGGTCTTACCATTCATTTAATGTAATCTATAAAGAAATAAAGGAAGCCAGCATAGGCTATTTAATTCCTGATCATAACGTTGTTAATTTATGGAATAAGTTTTGCGAAGAAGTTGCCAGGCAAGCAGAAAAACAACCTGAATATGGAATTAACAACTTAAAAGATTCGAATGACTCGCACGTATCACCGAATCTTTCTGTAGTAAGATATATACACATAGGTCTAAGCTGTGGCTATTTGGAGCATGGAACGCTTTTTAAAAATCGTTATTATGTTAGAAAACGAGATTGATGATTATGTTCGAAAAAATGATTAAAATGTAGCTCTTGCTGTTGAGCAAGGCTTATTCAGTATTTGTTTTTAGATAAAAACCAGACTATTATTAATATCTAAACAAATTTACACCGTTGTCTGTCGGTAACAGACACCCATAAAGGCGTTTCGTGGATTGTGAAATAAACGTCCAGGCCGCAAGGCTCAATCCATTGATAAATCATTACCACCCTGCCGGGATAAACATTCCGCCAGGGACGTTGTTGTGTTCCCGGTGTTTTTACTAACTCACCAGGAGAAAACCATAATGAGAAATATGATTATATTCGACACACTGGCGTATGCCAACAAACTTAAGGATGCCGGATTTACTGATATTCAGGCAGAAGTGCAGGCCGAAGGTCTTGCACAGATTCTTGAAACCAACATCGCCACCAAAAAAGACATTGCAGGTGTCCAAAAAGACATTGCAGATGTCCGTGGGGATATTGAGCAGCTGCGTCTCGATACCGAGAAAGACATTGCATATGTTCGCAAGGATATTGAGCAATTGCGTCTCGATACCGGGAAAGACATTGCATATGTTCGCAAGGATATTGAGCAATTGCGTCTCGATACCGGG
>CAZALW010000097.1:0-478 GCA_964485705.1 uncultured Thiotrichaceae bacterium | reverse complement strand
AAAGACATTGCAGATGTCCGCAGGGATATTCAAGAAATGGGCTACAAGCTAACCATTCGCATGGGCGGAATGCTCGTTGTTATGGTGACAGTGCTTGCTGCGATGAAGTTTTTCGATTAGAACCGGCGGCTATATTGCACACACTCCGCTAACGCGGAATCACTTTTAGATAACTATTTCTAGTTATCCATGTAAACCCTATGGGACACCCCATAGGGCGTGTTTTTCTGTAGGGTTTTTATTAACTTTTCGGAGAAACACTAATGTCATTATTCACTCTTGTTTATGCATACACCATTGTTGTTGCTATCGCTGCCATGGTGATACGTTCATAACGCTTTTTCATACGAATGACCTCTGCTGGAGGTCTTCTTCAACTGCCTTGTTCTAAGGGTGTTTGAAGAAGGCCTCCAGCTTTCTAATCGGTTCATTTACTATGAGGATAAAGACGATGACATTTTTGACATTTGGTATAGGT
>CAZALW010000096.1:0-10182 GCA_964485705.1 uncultured Thiotrichaceae bacterium | reverse complement strand
TTTAGTCGATATAAACAGCAAAGTTTTATTCCTATAAACCTATTATTGTTTTTGCTTTTTTCGCGTCTTTTGCGTTCTTCGCGGATCATGCTTTTGTTTTTAAAGGTCAGCTAATGACCGTAAGCAGTCATTAGCCTGATGAGAAAATCTGACAGGTTTAGTCTACTTGTGACCAGCCTTTGTCTTTTTGAAATCGGTCGCCATATTTTGTTTTTAATGATGCCAGGGTTGTGCTTAACTTATCAACACCTGTGCTTCTGATATATTCCAGAGGGCCACCGCGGAAGGGAGCGAAGCCGATGCCAAATATAACACCGGCATCAATTAAATCTTTTTCATCGACAATGCCTTCCCGCAAACAGGCAGTTGCTTCATTCACCAGGCGTAGTACCAGCCTGTCCTGTACTTCCTGAGGGTTTGTGTAGGTAGCGTTTTTATTTTTAACCGCTTTGTTGCCTTTATACTTATAAAAACCTTCACCGGTTTTTTTGCCCAGTTTTTTATCGGACAGTGTTTTCAGATTATTGGGTAAGGGCAGATCAAGTGCGGCTGATAAAATATTGGCTACTGATTTACAAATGTCCAGACCAACGGTGTCAGCCAGTTCTATCGGCCCCATCGGCATACCATAGTCTGTTGCGGCTTTATCAATTACCTCAGGTGGAATGCCCTCATCAACCATGGTAACGGCTTCAAGTATGTAAGGCATTAATATTCTGTTAACCAGAAAGCCGGGCGAACTCTTAACCGCAAGTGGTAACTTACCGATGTTTTTACCAAAGGCCAATGCCTGCTGTACAACTTTTTCGTTAGTATCATTACCGCGAATAATTTCAACCAGTGGCATTAAAGCGACTGGGTTAAAAAAGTGTAGACCAACCAGGCGGCCAGGGTTTTTCAGGCATGAGCTTAAATCTTCGAGTTTAATGCTGGAGGTATTGGTTGCCAAAATCGCATCCGCTTTCATTTTCGGTTCGATTGACTCATACAACGCACGTTTTACTGCTACATCTTCAAAGATGGCTTCAATGACAATGTCGGCGCGATGAAGTCCACTGCCGCGATGGTCTGCCATTAAACGATCATTAGCATCCCGAATGGCGCGTCTGTCGCGTTTGAATTTCTTTTTAAATGAGTATTGTGCACGTTTAATGGTTTTTGCCAGTGCTTCCGGGTTCTGGTCCTGGACTGTCACCGAGTAGCCTTGTATGGCACACCAGGATGCAATATCACCGCCCATAATGCCGCCGCCTATGACATGTACATGTTCAACATCAAACTGTGTTTGTTTACCCTGACTTTTCAGGCTTTCCTGCAAAAAGAAAACGCGTACCAGGTTTCTTGCGGTGTCAGTGGTGGCTAATTCAGCAACGGTGATGGCTTCTTGCTGTAACATTTTCTTTTTATTGCCCGCCTCATTTTTCCACAGGTTTATCAGCGAGTAGGGTGCAGGGTAATGTTCTGGTTTTGCTTTTAATGCTACCTGTTTACGCATCTGTGCCGCGATTAATGGGCGCACTAAAGAAGAGTTTGTTAATTGCGTCGTTAGCCGTATGAATAACGACAGCGGTTTCCGTTTTGGCGTGGTTAATGCGTATTTTTCCGCAGCGGTTGTTAACTGCCGTAGTGGCACCATTTCATCAATCAGTTTTATTTTTTTAGCTGCGCGTGCGGTTAATGCTCGGCCTGTTAGCATAATATTCATTGCCGCCAATGGACCGCAGCGTTCAATCGATCTAGCTGTGCCACCGTAACCCGGATGAATACCGAGCTTGATTTCAGGCAAACCGATTTTTGTTTTTTTGTCATCGCTAGCAATGATGTAATTGCAGGCTAAAGACAGTTCGGTGCCACCACCAAAACAAAAGCCATGAATCATACTGACGGTTGTGCAGGGCATAGCTTCCAGCCGGTTCATTAAAGCATGACCGTTAAGCATGAATTTCAGTGCCTGTTCTTTGTTATCGAGAGCAGTAAATTCTTTTATGTCTGCGCCGAAAATAAAACTGTCTTTTTTATCAGAAAGAAGGATTATCGCCTGAGGTGGGCTTTTTTCGAATTCTTTAAGAATATCATCAAGCTCTTTGATAGCGGCTTGCGTTAACAAATTTGCTGACTTGCCTATTGAGTCAAAATGTAACCAGACTATATTGTTATCATCGGTTTCAATTTTCCAGTTATTCTCAGTTTTTGGATTATCCTGGGACATTAGGCAGCCTCACCATTTGTTATTGTTGATTCATTTTGTATAAGCATTGCACCACCCTGACCACCACCAATGCATAAACTTGCCATGCCCTGTTTGGTGTTAGTGCGTTGTAATATTTTGCACAAATGTAAAATGATGCGTGCGCCACTTGCACCAACAGGATGACCCAGACTGACACCACCGCCATCAATGTTTAGTTTTTCACAGGGGATCTCACCCATGGCTTTATCCATGTTTAGATTTTGTTGACAGTAATCATCTTGCTGCCACGCCTGTACACAAGCTAAAACCTGAGTGGCAAATGCTTCATTAATTTCCCAATAATCAATATCATTTATCGCCAGTTGATTGCGCTGCATGATAGGGGTCATGGCATGTACCGGCCCCATGCCCATTACTGCTGGGTCAAGTCCTGCCCATTGGGTGTCTTTGATAGAAGCAATAATGGGGAGTTTGTGTTTTTTAACAGCATCTTCACTGGCAAGGATTAACCATGCAGCACCATCAGTAATTTGCGCGCTGTTACCCGCGGTTACTTTGCCATATTTCTTATCAAAGGCGGGGCGTAATTTGGCAAGGCTTTCAACGCTGGAATCGGGTCTTACACCATCATCATGGTCATAAAAATTGCCATTTTTATCATACAGCACTTCAATTTCGTCCAGATAACCCGCCTCATGTGCTTTGGCTAAACGATGGTGACTAGTCATGGCGTACTCATCCATTTGTAAGCGGCTGATATTAAATTTTTCGGCAATAATTTCGGCGGTTTCTCCCATGTTTAAACCAACGGTATCATCGGTTAAACCATGAAGCAGGGCGATAACCGGAGTAAAATGTTTAGCGCGTAATTGCGAAATGGTTTTTAATTTTTGCCCTATTGAGCGAGAGCGCATGAATTCACCTAGCCAGTTAACCATGGTGTGGTTAAATAAAACCGGTGCGTGGCTCATGGACTCAACACCGCCTGCTAAAATTAAATCAGCATCACCATTTCGAATATTTTTATAGGCGGAGTCAACGGACTGCATGCCAGAAGCGCAATTACGTTGCACTGTCCATGCCGGAACACGTTGTGGAATACCTAAGCGTAATGCGACAACTCGTCCGACATTCGCTTCACGTTCGCCCGACATCATGCAGCCAAGGATAACTTCATCCAGTGCTTCAAGCGGAAAATTATTACGCAGTAATAATGGTTTGGCTGCGGCGACAGCAAGGTCGCCTGCGGTAAATGGCCCAACTTTACCGCGTGATTTAAGTTGTGGGGTACGACTACCATCGACGATGTAAACTTTTCGACCATTTTCGTTGTTCATCATGTCCTCATTTAACCTCTTTTATTTTTTAAGCCTGTAGGTTGGGGTTCGTGCCTCACCCCAACCTACAGGCTAAGGTGTTTCAATTTTCCAGCCACTAAATGAAAATTCATCTACTTTGATTGCGTTCTGGACTGCTTCCTCAGTTTCAATTAATAACGCATATTCGCTATCAGTGATAATATTTTTTTGTTTCGCCTCAGCATAAGCATCTCGATCACGATTGTGAAGATTGCCTTGTTTGTATGCAGCACTCAATTTATGTTGCAGATCGTCCGTTTTAAGTACTAACTGGAAAGCGTGTGCTATGCGCCCTGTTGAATTATCTTTATCGTTACTATTATAAATACCCGCACTCAGGCGATCCAGGGTGTCGCTAGGTGAGAGTGTTAGCCGTGCTACTTTATGCCCTGTTTTATCGTTTGGGCGTTGATAGGGCTTTGTCAAAGGGAAAATAATAAAATTACACAGTGCACCGATAACAGGCACGGGTAAATTTTTCATAATGCCTTTTAATGCGGTTTGAATATTAAACAGGGCATCCTCACAGACCCATTTGAGCAACATAAGGTCTTCTTTATGGCTGCCCTGATTTTCATAATGTTTTAATACAGCTGAAAGAACATACATATTGGATAATGCATCAGCCAGTCGCCCGGAAATTTTCTCACGTCGTTTTAATGAGCCACCTAATACTGCAACACAAACATCAGCAAGCAGGGCAAACGCTGAACTCATTTTTACCAGTTGTCGGTAATAGTGGCGTGTGTCTTTATCTCCCGGTGTGTTAACAAATTTTGCAAAAGTAAGACCAAACCAGAAGCTGCGAACAATATTGCTAAAAATAAAACCGAAGTGCGCGAACAAGGCGTTATCAAAATCTTTAAGCCCCTGTTTTTGATCTTGATTATGTACCGACTGCACTTCTTTTAGCAGGTAAGGGTGGCTACGCATTGCACCCTGACCAAAAATAATCATGGTTCGGGTTAATATATTGGCACCTTCGACAGTGATACCAACAGGCGTTAGTTGGTATGCACGACACAAATGATTGCGTGGTCCCATACAAATGCCATGACCACCATGAATGTCCATGGCATGGTTAATCACATTACGCATGCGTTCCATTAGCTGTTGTTTAACAATGGCGGATATAACAGAGGGTACAATGCCTTTATCTAAAGCCACGGCGACTAATGAGCGAGAGGCATCCATGGCATAGGTCTGACCTGCTATTTCAGCCAGCGCTTCTTCTATGCCTTCAAAGTAACCAATCGGGGTGTGAAATTGTTGCCGGATGCGCGAATAGGCACCGGTATATTTAGATGCCATTTTTCCAGCTGCAGTACCTAAAGCAGGCAGTGAAATGGCGCGACCATCACCCAGGCATTCCATCAGCATTGACCAGCCTTTGCCGACATAATCAACACCGCCTATTATTGAGTCCAGCGGCACAAAGACATCTTTGCCCCGAATTGGACCATTCATAAAAGCATGGTTAGCGGGAAAATGGCGTTTGCCTATCTCTACACCTTCTGTGTCACGTTTGATTAAAGCCAGGGTAATGCCACGGTCTTCTTTGTCACTTAATAAATGTTCGGGATCAACCAGTTTGAATGCAATGCCCAGTAGTGTGGCAACGGGTGCCAATGTGATATAGCGCTTGTCCCAGTTTAAGCGAATGCCTAATACATGATCTTTGCCTTCATAACTGCCATAACAAACCACACCGGTATCTGGCATGGCACCGGCATCGCTGCCTGCATTTGGGCCGGTCAAACCAAAACAGGGAATGTCAATTCCTTTGGCAAGCCGTGGCAAATAATAGTCTTTTTGCTCTTTAGTGCCGTAAGTCATTAACAACTTTCCCGGACCTAAAGAGTTCGGCACCATCACAGTGACAGCGGCTGAGCCGCTACGGCTACCAATTTTCATGACTGCCTGTGAATGAAGATAGGCGGAGTATTCTTTGCCGCCATATTGCTTAGGAATGATTAAGGCAAATAAACCTTTATCTTTGGCAAACTGCCATGCGTCCAGCGTTAAATCATAAGCAACATGGGTTATCTGCCAGTCATCCAGCATTTCGCAAAATTCTTCAACAGGGCCGTCCAAGAATGCCTGTTCTTCATCGGTTAAGGTTGGTGCAGGCAGATTTTGCAGAAAACTAAAATCAGGTCTGCCGCTAAACAGTTCAGCTTCCCACCAGACATCACCGGCTTCAAGTGCTTCCTGCTCGGTCTGTGAAATAGTCGGCATGATGTTTTTCATCGCCCGATAAATTGTGCGGCTAAAAAGAGTAAGACGAACTGGTTTTACATTAAGGGGAATGAAAACGGCAGCAAAGAGTATCCACAGTAAGGTTTTTTGAGAGAGTGCGGCATCGACAAAAATATTGAAAACAACAAGTGCAACAGCTAGCAGTAATGACCACGTTAATAGTGGTAAGCGTAAGTATGCAGAAACTAAAATAATTAAAATGAATAATCCTGCCCACACCATCTTTAGCTCCCATTTCTTATGTTATGTAACGTATAGACGTTACATATTTGATTTGGTTTAAAGAAAAGTTGCCCATGTTGGTTAAATTCGGGCAACCTAATAATCCTATTATGCGTCATAAAAGTTGCATAAAGCAACTTAATTCACTACTATTTGCTCGTTTTTTCTGTCTCAGAAGGGGGTTTGTCGGCATCGATACCGTTTGTCGCTTCTTTAGTGGTATCAATTGTTATTGATTGCGCAGATTTTATGGGTATTAGTTTTTCTATTTCATCCTGGTCAGAATAAAAGCTATCACCAAGGGCGTTACTGTGAACACTGGTTTGATCCCAGGGTAATTTACGATAAATACCGAGTTCATCAAAATCAAGAATAGGATACTTGATAACATCAAAATAGGGTGAATGGTCGAAGTCGCGTGGAGTGATTAATTTTGAATTTCTTCGTATTAAACTTAAGTGCCCATCTTTGTCCTGATGGATGACAGGAATAATAGGAAAACGGACTTTGGCAAAAGCTTCCGCCATCATTGTTGAGCAAACGTTTTTGGTGGGTCTGCCGGCGTTATGTTCAAACAGGGTCGAGCGCCAGCGTCTGGGTAAAAACCAGTAAGGAAACATGAATCGTGCCAGATCCATAATCTGGCGAACATTATAATCGGTGCCCAACTGTTCGATGGCATATTTAAGCACTACCTGAGAGTCTGCCCGGGTAATGCCACGCGGGCGACAAATGCGTAAATGTTCGCCTTCATAAGACTCAATGGAGGAGACGATAATGCCTTTGCCCAGCAGTGCTTCTATGATTAATTGTTCATCCGGGCTACAGTGACGATACTTCTGAATGTGATCCCGTAACATAGAATCATCGATATCATGTAGCCGACCGATGTAAAAGAAGGAGTGTGTCCACATGCTTTGGGTAATGGACTTGATGATTTCAGCAACATTTGAACGACCTTCGACCAGCAGTACATCACCCGGACGTAGCTCATAACGTAAACGTTCAAAACTGGTTAAGGGCGTTTTAAAGTCAGGGGACTCATGGGTAAGCCAGTGTACAAATTTGTCCCACAGATAATTTTTCAATCTAACAAAACGAAACATACAAGCTCCAGTAGGGAAGTTTTGTTTGTTGTGCTTTTAAAATATCGTTGGAACCGGATAATGTTCCTTCTATCCCGAGTTTAGTTCAAATGCATTGCATCTGATATATATTCAGACAGAATAAGCAGTTAGCGGTTCAGTGGTTATATCCTTAAGTTTTTGTATTTACTCAATAAAGTTATTTACCAGTCTTAGTGCTTTATCCATGGTACTTTTCTGCGTATGAAAGTGCGGAGAAAAACGAATACCACCACCTCGATACGCGCAAAGTACATTGTTGTTCTGCAGATGCTGATAAAGCTTCACGTTATCAATATCCAGTTTTTGAAAAGTGACAATGCCAGCGTACTTACCGGTTACAGTTGGGCTTAAAATTTTTATGTCAACAAGTGAGGTTAATTGATTTAATAAATAGTCAGTGTTTTCAATTACCCCGGACTGTACTTTTTTTATGCCAATTTCCAGTAACATACCAAGTGATGCATTCAGTGCGGTTATACCCATCATATTAGGGCTGCCGCTTTCAAAGCGTTGTGCGCCGGTAGCAATTTTCTGCTGTAATGGCAGTGTTTCATTCTGCGATGAAAAGTCAAAAGCGTCTTTTAGCATATGCCAGCCAAATTGTGTCAATTGCAAGCGATCCTGCACCTCTTTGCGACAGTAAAACAGGGCAGTACCTTCGGGACCGCACATCCATTTATGGCCATCAGCCACCACAAAATCAGCAAAACAGGCCTGTGCATCAAAAACCACTGCACCCAGTGATTGAATAGCATCAACACAAAACAGTACATTGTGCTGTTGGCAGGCTTTACCGATAACTGTTAAATCCAGAAGTAGACCACGTGCAAATTGTACCGAGCTGCAACTTAACAGGCGCGTGTGTTTATCTATCGCATTAATCAGCGCTAACTCGGGTTCTTCTTTATCCTCTACTGGCACTAATCGAATTTCAACACCCTGTGTTTCCAGTGCCTGCCATACAATTTTATTGGAGGGAAATTCTTCAGCAGGAATAACAATATTGTCGCCAGAATTAAAACTTAACCCCTGTGCAATAAGTGACAAACCTTCAGAGGTGTTTTTTAAAATGGCAATTTCATCCGTTGACTGCGCATTAATCAGCAACGCCAGCCTCTGTTTTAACTGCTGCTCGGTTTTCAGCCAGCTATCATATCTTTGCGAACCAATGGCTACATTTTCATTGGCAAAAGCAATAACGGCATCACGAGTAACAACAGGCCAGGGCGCAACAGCGGCATGGTTGAGATGAATTAGTTTTTCATCAAGCTGGAAATATGATTTCATATCATGCAATGTACCATGAAAATTCAATTATGTATTAACTTGGGTGTAGTCGCTCAGACCTAATCGATAAAACGTGACAGATTTACTTATTGTACGAGTGACTGAGTTCGGTCATTAGCTGACCTTTAAAACAAAAACATAGTACGCGAAACACGCAAAAGACGCGAAAAAAGCAAAACAATAATAAATACAAGGTTGGGATAAGACTTTGCTGTTCTCGGTATTTTGATTGGTGTTACCTACAATGCCCCTTGGTGCAGACGCTTCTGAAAAAAACAGAAATATCTTTTTTTGCGCTTTTTTCGCGTCTTTTGCGTGTTTCGCGGACTAATGTTTTAAAGTTTTTTCAACGTCCGCTATGTGTCGAAATCAGACACTCATGTTTGACACTGCCTGTCAAAGGAAATGCAGATTTATACAACTTAGGATATAAAAATGGGTATCGAAATAGAACGTAAATTCCTCTTAAAAAATGACAACTGGAAATCATTAGTGACAGAAACACATATGATAAAACAGGGTTATTTACAAAGCGGACTTGAAGCCTCACAAAAATCATCGGTGCGTGTTCGTATCAGTAATAAGTCGGCGAACATCAATGTAAAAAGTGTTGAGCTTGCCATGGTGCGTCAGGAATTTGAATACGACATACCGCTGCATGATGCTGAGCAAATGTTGGTCACATTATGCGGTGATGTCATTATCGAGAAAATAAGATATTACGTCCCCTTTTCATCGCATTTGTGGGAAGTTGATGTATTTTCGGGTAACAATACAGGCTTGCAAATTGCTGAAATTGAACTTGGCAGTGTTGATGAATCGTTTGAAAAGCCGGACTGGATAGGGGCTGAGGTAACTGAAGATGAACGTTATTACAATATTTACCTACTAAAATGCCCTTATAATATGTGGGCTAAATAAATATCTGTTAGAATCAAGGTCTGACAATTATTTTAGAACAAAAACGTACACAGAATCGTCCGTCCATTAACTCTTGATACCAGTTTAAATGACTGAAAATAAAATCAATTCTGATATCCGGGTATTAATCGTTGATGACCATGATCTGGTTCGCTTTGGTTTCAAAAGCCTGCTTGCTGCTCAACATGGCATTGTCGTTGTAGACACATTAAGCAGTGGTGAGGATGCGATTAACTGGTGTCGCGACAATAGTATTGATAATAACGCTAATGTTGATATTATTTTAATGGACGTTAACATGCCGGGCATAGGTGGTATTGGTGCTACACAACGTATCAGCCAGTCCTGGCCAGATATTGGCATTATTATTATTACCGTACATGATGATGGCCTGTTACCAAAACAATTGCTAAAAGGCGGTGCCAAAGGTTACCTGACTAAAGGTAACGGCGTTGACGAAATGATTGCCGCGATTAAAGATGTGCATAACGGCAAGCACTACATCGCAAAAGATATTGCCCTGCAACTTGCGTTATCGGTACTGCCCGACGAAATCAATCCCATGGATACCTTATCAATGCGTGAAACACAGGTATTGATGATGATTACACAAGGTATAAAAACCCAGAAAATCTCAGAAATTCTCAACCTAAGTCCAAAAACCATCAGTACCTACCGTATGCGCCTATATGAAAAACTGGATGTCAGCTCGGATATCGAAATGTTACATATGGCAATGAAACACGGTGTACTGGATGAAAATAACATGCCAATAAAATAGCTTTTCACCACGCCACTACGGTAAGTTAAACTACTA
>CAZALW010000095.1:0-10373 GCA_964485705.1 uncultured Thiotrichaceae bacterium | reverse complement strand
TTTTTTTGTAGGAACATGAAGCCTACCATTAGGTAGGTGGAGTCCATACATCGACTCTGCTATGTCATCTGAATTTTATTTTGTCATCTCGAGCGAAGGGAGAGATCTTATACACTGGTAGCAGTAGATCTCTCTCTTCGCTCGAGATGACAAAATAAAATTCGGATGACAAGGTGTAGACAAGAAGACAAAACAAAGCTCAGATAACAAAACAGAGTCAGGTCGATGGAAGGATGTCAGAATCACAAGGGATGCGTCATGTCTATAAAGTAGGAAGGAGCCGGCAAAACCGACTCCTGTCCAGATTTATTAAAAATTGAGCAGCTTACTCACTGCTGTCTGCCTCGACGGCGAGCAATGCCGACCAACCCAAACAGGCCTGAGGCAAATAACCATACTGCTGCCGGGACAGGTACGACTGTAGGTACATTAACTGAGCCAACATTTCCCGCAAAATTGGTGGGGGTGTTTGTGCCAGTGGTACCGACTGCATTAATTGAAAGAATGCCATCTGTTGGCAGAGCAAGATGAGTGACAGTGCTGATAGTTCCACGCACGTCAAAGAAGGTCACAATACCACCTCCGATGAACAGAAACCCGTTAGGCATTATATAGTCCGGTGTTACAGCACCAGCCAGGCTAGCGAAACCTGATGTAGCGATGAGGAAAGACTGGTCAGTGGTATCACCTGATAAATCATTTGGAAATGAAGTCATAAAGTGAGTGTCTGTTCCGTCAGTGCTGGAGAGCTGCGCCATATCGGTGCTACTACCAAGAAACTCCTGATCTTTATCAGGTGTAAAAAACTCGATAAACTGAATGTTGCCGTCAGCATTTGAAAAAAGCTCAGTAATTTCCCATTTGTGAAAGTCCGCATGAGCAGCCGATGTACAAACCATAGAAAGAACCGAAAAAGCCAAAACCTTCTTGAAAAAAATCTTTTTGAATAACATTTTTATTCTCCTAATAAATAACTAATCATTAAGGCGAGAAAATTAAATTTGATATAACGTTGCAGTTAGCTTGTGCCAATGTTCAATCGTGGCGAATCAACTTATACAAAACTAACTGGAGACCAGAATCCCCCGGGGTTTATCCCCGGGGCTGGCTGGTAGAGTCGGGAGGCTCTACCTCGTAGTCTTAACTTTGTTACTAACCTTTGTTACTGACAGCTCACCTGGAACAACTGTACCGGGTAAGCCGCCAAAATCAGAAACCACGAACGCAGCCATATCCGCTACGTTCGTGGTTATTCCCTAGATTGCCGGAACAGCAGTGCCTGAGACCAGAACCGGTGCTGAGCGGATCAGTTCGAACACACCTGCCTCGTCCTGGAAGACACCGATGACTCTGATAAGCAACCCAGCTTCCTCCGGGGTTAATACCATGGTCTCTCCCTGTACCTCAATCTCGTCGGCACCAGCAGTCAATCGCACGATAGGCTCGAAGAAGCCACTTAGAGGATCAAGCTCGACTTCCCAAGTCCATTCAACCGTACCGGTCACTGCACCCGTGGGGTTGGTGCCGCTTACATTGTCGGCATCAGTCACACTGGCACTGGAAGCGGTCAACTCCTGACCCACATCGAGTGTACCCAGAATGGTGGGAGAACCCACGACCACGCTGTTGTTATTACCGCCGGAGCCAGCAACACCTAAGGGTATCACCACCGTCTGATCTGCAAACTGCAGTCTTTCGATGTTTCTCACCAGGTCGGCACCTTCATTACCCTGACGGTCAATTGGCTGTCCAACTGGTAGCAGACGGTTATCGGTTACCCTAATGAAGCCATCACCGTCAGCATCAGCAATCGATCCTGCGACCAGGATACTTTCGATGGTGTAATCCGAGCGGTTACCCGAGTAGACTGCCGTGTCAGTATCATCATTCGGAATATCCTGATCACTGATCACACGAGAGATCGAGATATTACCTGGATTGATGAGACCTGCGAACACATCGCCAGCCAGATCCTGCATGCTGGCATAGCGTGTAGTGTCACCAACCACCATCAGTGCCACGTCAAGTGCTGCATCACCATCCAGGATATCATCGCCACCTTCGCCAGCGAGCAGATCACTGCCGGCACCGCCGATGATGATTTCACCACCAGCCCAGCCGAACTGATCCTCACCAGTAACAGGATCCGGTGGTAACACGCCTCTTTCAGATGCGGGAACCATATCATCCAGACCATCGATCAGTCCGAAGTTCACCAGTTCATTGCCTTCAGTCGTGCCCGGCTCGTTACCCGTACCGTTCAGGATGTCACCTAATGGTGAACCACTGATACCCTCAACCCGGTCATAACGATTCTGTACAGAATTGTTAGAAGGCGGAATGGTAGGACGGTTGAAGATGGTCAGATCAAGGTCAACTTTGACACCGAAGATATCATTCTGGAAGCTGACCCAGTCGAAGCCGTTCTGGCCTTCCACACGTTCAATTCCAGGACCATCGACAACAATGTCATCACCATTTTCCATGTCGGCATCATTGTTACCACCACGAGCGATAAACACATCGTTGCCCTTGACTGCGGGTTCGCCCGCCTCAGGTGCAGCACCATTATCACCCTGGTACAGGTCTTCACCACCACCGAGGTTCTCCATCCAGTCGTCACCAGCGCCACCTCTGACGTGACCAAGGTGCATTCCATCCAGGATGAAGTCGTTACCCAGACCACCGAAGATCTCACCAAACTCACTGGAGTTAATGATGAAGTCATCACCAGCATCACCGAAGATAACATCTTCTTCGTTTCCGCTGGAAATGGCATCATTACCTTCGCCACCTTCGATTACATCGGGACCGGACATGTCAGTAATGATGTCATCACCGGGACCACCTTCGATAAGATCGGCACCATCACCGCCCTCGATTCGGTCGTTGCCGGCACCACCGATAAGCGAATCGTCACCGATGCCGCCGACTATGGTGTCGTTATTCTCAGTACCACCGATGACCACATGATCACCACCTGTGTACTGCAGTATCCACTGACCAAACGCATCGAAGATATTCCGGATGTTTGTGGTCAGGAACTCTGCAACACGAATCACCAGTGGGATCAGCACGCCTTCATCGGCCACCGGATCTGCAGTCGGATCAAGGTTGGCAGCGTCAAACTGCTGAGTCTGGTCAACTTCCAGAATATGGTGCGGCACTGAGAAGATGTTGAGCGACATAGCACCGGCACCGGGATCACCCAGGTCGGTGTTACGCATAGCAAGCGAGGTAAACGAGTTTGACTCCAGCTCGCTAAACAGGTGGATAGTGCTAGTACGACCTATATAGTAGAAACGGTCGCCATTCTGCAGGCTTTCCATTTGAGTTTCGAAAACGAAGTTATGAGTCGAACCAAGGAAGCCACCGAAAGGCATACGCTCCTCAGCCAGGCCGCCATTCCAGAAGTCAACATTGTCCAGACCTGTGGTTATCGAACCGTCCGGATTGCTGGCCCAATCACCCAGGCTGTACATGAAGTCCCGGGCATCACCTGGTGTTTCAACTGTCGCTGAAGGCACACCGCTGAAGCCATTACTTTCACAATACACCGCCGGATTTGGTGCAAGCACGGCAACAATCGCACAGGCCGCCGCACGTCTTTCTGCAAAAGTCTGAGCCGGGTCGTCTGCGTTGCCGACAATACCATCAGGACCTGCAAGCATTGGATGCGTGCCGTAGGCAGCAACAAAGTTCACGATAGAAGGCTCATGCCTTAGATTGTCCAGGTAATCAACCCAATGGATATAAGGTACCAGCCGTTCATCTTGAGTTTGCGCATAGAACATGCGGCGAGCGGAGTTCAATGGAGGAACCCCGGTATCACGACCACGTGCGATGTTTAACGCACCAAGGTCAAGCGGCAAACCAACCAGGTTATTCTGCAATGCGCCGGTGATAAACTCATCAATCTCATTACCGCGTGTTCGGGTAATGCCTCGAATCACCGCACCGGCAGCCTCCTCAGGGCCAAGCCGCGAAGTACGTGTGGCATCATCGTAGTCATAAAGCGCAAGCGGATTCAGGAATGCCTCGATCAGGCCTAGCTGAGTCTCACCACGAATAGTATCGAAATTGGCATCAAATCGATCCACCGTTTCGGTCAACATTGAGTGCCCGAAACGATACACCGTATGCGCAAATTCACCGACAATGGTGGGGTCAACATTGGTATGGAAACCCACGAACACGTCTTTCAGGCCAGCAAGCGTAGGCACAAACTCATCAAACACAATACGGTTGTACTGCATTTCTGTGCCAAACCGCGATGTCTGAAACAGGCGCTCGCCATTCCAGTCCAGATTCAACGCCTCAATAGCAACTAGCGTTGCATGCTGATTATCCCGCGAAGCATCGGATACCGGGAACGGCAGGCCACTCCAGGCAAGAGGAAATGAAGCAACGGGGGTGTCGAGCCATTCATTCAAAAAGGCTAAATCGAATGAGTCCAGCACCACTCGTTTGGTCAACTCATTGAGTCGATTGTGCTCACCATGAAAGATGCTGTGGATTGCGGTAAGTGCAATGTTTTCATTACAGCGACCATCACCACAGGCAAAGTGTACGCCCAGCAGCTCATCATCATAAAATCCCGGAGGCGCTGCCTGACGCTGACCGCGTGCAGGCTGACCACCAGGTAACATATTTGTCAGCGGGTTTAGTCTTCTGTCACGGTCACGTCTCAGTGGGCCATTGCGACCAATAGGATTGGCCGTATGGGCGACATCAATAAAGAAGCTCTGGTCGACGCGAAGCGCCTGAGTGGCATCTACCGGTGAAGCCAGATTGCCTTCAACCAGGCCAGATGAAGTTACCAGCTGGGGCATACCGCGGTCAGGTCCAGGGATGAACTTTCCATATTGGTCAGCCGCGAACATGGGTATATTGTTGCCGTCCAGGTCATCAAGAACGATGCCAAGTTTCTGCCGTGCCTGTAACTGCACCGCATCCCAGGTACCCATACCACCGTCATCTGCGGTATCGAGCCTTTTATCATCGCCGAAACCATTAATTAGACGACCGGTGGCCTGCAATCTGCCATCTCTTATCTCATAGTGGCGAAGCAAAATTTGCGCCGAAGAATGCGAAGCGTAAGTCTGTTGCTGGTCGACATGAGGGGTGTTGGCGTTGATAGGGTCGGTGACATCATCAACGGTACCAATGATACCGTCTGGCCCTGCATCCAGTGATGCCCGTGTCAGCAACATAAAGTTGGTGGAACCGCCTGGTACATACAGCGGGTCATCAACCTGCAGCGGCATATAAACCACACCGTTACCGCCTTTGTTCACCAGGTCAAGACCGTGGTCAAAAAACTGACCAAAGAAGGTCATGAATGCGTTAAACGGAGCTGACAGACCCTCATCCACCGCAATATTAGGTATAACAAAACCTGGAGACATCGTAATATCCGCAGGCGATGCCAGCGACTCAAACGAGTCCGGATTTTCAGACGCAGCGAAAGCCGCCGCCGGGTTGGCGGTGGACTGATTAACAATCAGGTGACTGATCAGGCGTGGCGTGGAGTCCTGCACTGTCTTGCCGGTGCCCTGTGTATAACTCGATGAAGCATCTATAGCGTCCTCACCCGAAAGTATAACCGTCAGTGGCTGCGCATCAGGATAGGTTCGCTCTATAGTTGATAAAAATTCCAGACCGGCCTGACCAAAGGTCTCATTTCCCGGAATCAAATTATTGAATGAGCCATCCACCGTGCGCAAACCCCAGGGGATACTCGCATTAGGCAGAATATCGAGCAGATTTTCACCCGCGGCATGCCGCTCGGCGAACTTGATTTGCTTAAGAATAAAATCCAGGTCTTCTCTGTCGAAGGCCAGATCTCCGGCCGGGGACTCGACGACACCGTGTGCAGAACCTGCAATACCCGACAGCAGCGAGGCGGTTAACACGACCGCCAGGCTGGTGCGTCGAGACCGCAGTTTCAGAAAGTTGCTTCGCTTAATACTCATTTCTACATCTCCTCCAGTTTTATTTTTTATCATTTACCCGCTTGTGACGGGTGTTGAGGGTTTTCTTCAGAGCGATGGCTGTGGTTATCTGGACACATGGAAAACCAATCTAGCAAATTCCAAAAATCCTGCAGATCGCACTCCTCCCTCATTCGCAAAAAACTTATTTAAATAAAATTCAATTTATTTAAGTCACTATTTACTTATTTAAATAGTGATGGAGCTTTACCTGCATTAATGATGCCAGCGTTACAAATTTGATAATTATCAATAACTTAATCAGTTCAATGCTTTATTTAGTGTAAAATTTTATGACAGTTGCATTTCTATGAGAGAAAACAAAACAGCTCAGAGGTAAAAGATAAATAACGATATAAAACAGTTGCTTATTCGGGTAATACTGTAGCTTCATGTACAACATATGTAGATGTCGAAATTATTTACAATCATAAAGCTGCAGATAAATATGTAAACTGAAATAGTCGAATCTCAGCTTGAATTGCCGGTTTTTTTCTTTTTTAAACCTTTATAGTTAAATCATAAAAAGTAATTTACTAATAACTATATATCCATATAAATCAATAATTTAATACATATACTAATAATTTATAATATATAATTACAACCACGTCACTTTCTTTTCGTATAATTTTAACTTCAACAACACAGACCAAGCAGGGGTAACAGTAAAGTGTTGGTTTTTTTTACACCACTATGCAGACGGATAAAGAAATGAAGAAATTTATTTCTTTTAAATCAATAATATATAAGATATTTTACTCAACTGATGGAAACAATCTGTCACCTAATAAAAATAACAGAACACTCGAGAAAAATAAAAAAACAACAGGAATAAAATACATTTTCTCAATATTCTATGGTATAAATAATAAAAACTGTCGCCGCAACCATACGGAGAGATCCTGGACTATCGGTGCATAAGATCTCTCCACAGTGGTTGCGACGACAAAGCCAACTTTTAGCACAATTTATTGAGAGCTTACGTAAATATACGGTTAACACTGTAGTTTTGCAGAGCGGACAAGCCAAGTGCATCCGCTGTTTCGCATTCCCACGCTCCTGCGTGGGAATGCATATGTGCGTATAGCTTGAGATAGTAGTAGGGTGGGCAGGTTTTTTTGCCCACGCGTTAAGTTAAGGTCTAAAGCGTGGGCAAAAAAACCTGCCCACCCTACAAAACTCTTAAGTCAATGGCAGTGACGCAGGAGCGTGGGAACGAGGAAAAACACATGGAAAACAATGAAAACTGTCATCTCGACCACAGGGAGAGATCTTATGCACCGGTGACCCAGGATCTCTCCCTGTGGCCGAGATGACAGAATATGACCAGGGTGACAAAGTCAACTTTTACCAGCATAACCTCCCTATCACTATTAACGTATAAATACAACTACCCTTACTAGACATGTATCAACATCAGGCTGTATGATGACGCAGAAAGAACATGCCATGACACAAACAAAGAGATAACTATGACACACACTATAAAACACTCACCCCTGGTAGCCGCAATGCTACTTGCGCTCAACAGTCCACTGGCGCAGGCTGCGCCCGGCGATAGGATCGATGGCGAGTTTGCTGTTACTGAAGTCACCGGCAATCAATTTGATTCCAGCATTGCGATGGATGCCGATGGTGATTTTGTCATCACCTGGAACAGTAACAATCCCGATGGCAGCAGTTTAGGCATTTTTGCGCGGCGCTATAACGCCGATGGCATTGCTGCGAGCAATGAGTTTAAAGTAAATAGTCTCACTAGCGACGACCTGGCTTCCCCCAGCGTAGCAATGGATGCGGATGGTGATTTTGTTATCACATGGGACGGTCTTAACCAGGATGGTAGCAGCGTTGAAATTTATGCCCAACGTTATAACGCCGATGGCATCACGGCAGGTGCTGAGTTTAAAGTAAATAACTCCACCATTGGTATTCAAACCAACCCCAGCATAGCAATGGATGCGGACGGCGATTTTGTCATTACCTGGGACAGCGACAACCAGTTAGGCGATAGCTTTGATATTTATGCCCAGCGTTATAATACTGATGGCAGCGAGGCAGGTGGCGAGTTTAAAGTAAATACCTTCATCACCGGCTCCCAATCTACCCCCAGCATAGCGATGAATGCAGGCGGTGATTTTGTCATTGCATGGAACAGTTTTGAACAGGATGGCAATATCCTTGGTATCTTTGCCCAACGTTATAACGCTGACGGTAGTACTGCAGGCATCGAGTTTCCCGTTAATACTATTACCACCCTTGACCAACAGACACCTAGCGTAGCCATGGATGCAGACGGTGATTTTGTCATTACATGGCGCAGCAAGGTAAAGGAACCCGATAATATCCCTGAAGACCTTGCCATTTATGCTCGACGTTATAACGCCAATGGCGACCCTCTAGATACACCAGAGTTTAAAGTTAATGAAACCACCATCGGTAACCAACAATCGGACACCAGCATTGCAATGGATGCGGACGGTGACTTTGTCATTACCTGGCGCAGCAATGATCCGACTGGAGATGACTTAGATGTATACCACCAACGCTATAAAGCTGATGGCAGCAGACAGGATGGCGAGCTTATCGTCAATGCACCAGCCACCGGTGCTCAATTTTCCCCCAGTATAGCAATGGATGCGAGCGGTGATTTTGTCATCGCATGGAGTAGCGGTAGCGTGACCAACGGTGAGGTGATTAACACTGATATCCATGCGCAACGTTATCTCGGCGCGGATGAAACCATAGACCTCAACCTGGTGGTGCGAGATGATGAAGAAACCAGTCCAGTAACAGCGGGTAATAATTTTGTTTACTCGTTGATCACAACCAATAACGGCAGCGGTATCGCACTGGATGTAAACCTGAGCATGCCTTTGCCAGCAGATTTAACTTATGTTTCGGATGATGCAGCAACATCGGGCTGGAACTGTGCAGCAGTCGGAACAAATTTAACATGTCACATACCATTTATGAACGTAGACATGATGATGAACACCATTAATGTTACCGTGAAAGCAACAAGTGAAGGCACGCTAAACAACACGGTCACGGTCAGCGCAGCACAGACTGATACCAATACCGCAGACAATACCGACACTGAAACCACCGAAGTGAATGCCGCGCCCCCCTCATCTGGCTCCAGTGGTGGTGGCTCATTCGGCATAGTCTCGTTACTACTATTTTTGCCGTTGTGGTTGAGGCGTCGATGGCTATGATAAGGCACGGCTAAAAAATTAAAGGCGAGCTTCGGTTCGCCTTTTTTAATGACTCTCTCCCCTGGCAGCTAAAAAATTTTACAACGTCATGTGTTATTTACCAATTCCAACTCTTACCATTGCACAACCAGCTTAACCCCTTATCTTTTCAGCGACACATCACACACTGGTTAATCAACTATATTCTGCCTGTCAAACGATTGGCGTTTTGTGTCAATTAATTTAACCACCATTGCATTATTATTTTTTTAAATTAAAAATCTAATGAGCAATTATGGAAAAAAAATCAAACACTAACAAGACAACATTATCTTCACATATTCTGTTGGCTGAGGACGACCTGTCAAGTCAGGAATTAATATTTGAAATGCTGGAATGGACTGGTTGCACAGTCGATGTTGTTACGAATGGTAAAGCATTATTAGACTTGATGAAGCAGACACATTTTGACCTTGTTTTGATGAATTGCAAAATGCCGATAATAGATGGTGTGCAGGCAACGAAAGAAATTCGACGACGCGAAAAATCAACAAATAAGCGAATACCCATTATAGCGTTAACGGCTGATGCTATGCGCGGCTACAAGGAAAAATGCCTGGAGGCAGGTATGGATGATTACCTCAGCAAACCTTTTGATCAAAAACAATTAAATGAAATATTGTTTCAATACCTTCAACTTAGCGAATGACACTGACATGGACATGCTTTTTTGGTCATGCACCCTCTATGCCATCCATAGCATTAAAAAATTTGTAACTACTCAGCCTCATCAAAAAAACAAAACACACTCACCACGAAGCACACGAAGATCACGAAGTTTTAAAGCATATTAGGCAAAATATACCCATGGATCATTTTTAATAGTGTTTTATCATTAGCTATGATTTTCCTCGTGTACTTCGTGCTCTTCGTGGTGAAATTTTTTAAAAAATAACGTAAATTGAAATACGCTGAGTAGTTACTAATTTTTTTACTTATAACAAAGCACCTGTATTATCAATGGCTTCCAGTTTCAGACCATCAGGCCCATTGCCTGCACCTTCGGCTATCCACGGTGCCAGACAGTTACGATCTTTCACACATGGGTCGGTTAATGTTTTTAGAAACTCAACCAGATCACTGACATCATCTTCAGTAAACTCAACAATTTGATGCACGCCAC
>CAZALW010000094.1:0-10427 GCA_964485705.1 uncultured Thiotrichaceae bacterium | reverse complement strand
TCAAATCTTAACCCTACTATCTGCTATCGCACTTTCGACAAGCGCAAGCGTTGCTTTTGCTGGTGATATTGCCGCAGGAAAAGCTAAATCTGCCTCTTGTGCAGCTTGCCACGGCGCTGCTGGCATTAGTATGGTGCCAATGTACCCGAACCTGGCCGGTCAAAAGGAAGCTTACACAATAAAACAAATGAAAGCGTTTAAAGACAAAGTCCGTATTGACCCTACAATGAACGCAATGATGGCTCCTTTAAGTGATGCTGACATGGCTAATATTGCTGCTTATTACGCCAGTTTGAAATAAGTATTCTGACGCAAGATTCTGATTTTACCTTCCTATCAGATAAAAAACGCCAATGATTTAACCCTCATTGGCGTTTTTTATTGCCTGCTGATTTTTTTATCACCGGCGAGCGTTATTGCCTCTGCCGAAGCAACTCATCACCACACTGAAAATTTCCAACCCTTTGCAACCCGTGATCAGAATATTTTTAACCTTATTCATGGTCAGGCTTTACCAACCAACGCACGCTTAAACAAAAAAGCACAGGGGCTGTGGTCTACTAGCCTGATTATCACTAATACGCTGAACATTGAATCTAACCATAACGAAAGCATATATCTTGATTACGAAAGTTATCGCTTCAACTTTTCATATCAATATGGGCTTAACGATAACTGGAATCTAAAATTCAATATTCCTGTCATGCATCAACGTGGCGGGTTTTTTGATTCCGCTATTGATAAGTGGCACGTTTTGCTGGGTTTACCACGTGCCAGTCGTCCTTTTGTAGAGAATAATCAATATAAAATCAACTATCAAAATCAGAATATACTTTTTATCGATCTCAATGAATCAACTACCGCATTAGGTGACATACAAATCGCCATTGCACGTTCACTTTTAAAAGATAGCCAAAGATCATTAAGTTTATGGAGCAGCCTGAAACTACCTACTGGCGACACAGATAAATTAAGCGGTAACGGTGCAACAGATTTCTCAACCTGGCTGGCACTTAACCAGCAACTAAACCAGCACTGGTTAATCAATGTTAATACCGGCATAGTTATTTTAGGCAAGGATACATTTCAAGGTATCCCACTAACAGATCATGCATTTTACGGCCACATCATGCTCGGCTGGAAAACCAGCAATAACATAAATTTAAAAATTCAGTTACAGGGACATACCAGCTATTATCATCAGAGCCAGTTAAAAATTTTAGGGGGAAGCTACTTTTTGACCCTTGGTGGTTCGATAAAAATGAATCCATGCAACCAGCTCAACCTGGCAATGAGTCAGGACATAAATGTGGGCGCTTCACCCGATGTCAGCTTACTGATTAGTTGGCGCCATACTGCGGGGTGTTAGTATAAAATAATATGTAAAAAAAAGGAAAAAAGAAAAATTCAGTCCGCGAATAACGCAAAAGACGCAAATAAAAACATAAACAATAATAGATTTGCAGGCCGGGATAACGCTTTGCTGTTACCGACGTTTTGATTGATATTACCTGCAATGCCCCTTATGCAAGCACAGCTAAAAAAACAAAATATCTTCTTGTGCTCTTTTTGCGTCTTTTGCGTTATTCGCGGACTAATTTTTTATTTCTGACATCTAACTCATTATCTTCACCAATGCGGCTTTAACCACTGAACTATCAGCATCCGGTCGATGAGCATTCTCACTTAAATAACGACGCCAGGCCCTGGCGCCACGACAACCCTGGAACAAACCTAAAATATGCCGGCTCATAGAATGCAGGGCAATACCTTTTGCCAGCTCACTATCCATGTAATCACACATTTGCAAAACAATTTCTTCACGCGTTTTTACTGTTGCTTTGTCATCCAGGTAAATATTTTTATCCACCGATGCTAGCAGGTAAGGATTATGATAAGCCTCACGACCTATCATCACGCCATCAACATGATTTAACTGTTGCTGTAGTGTTTCGATGGTTTTAATACCGCCATTTATGGTGATATTTAATTCCGGCCTTTCGCTTTTCAGACGATGCACAAAATCATATTTAAGCGGCGGAATCTCACGATTTTGTTTTGGACTTAAGCCTTGCAACCAGGCCTTTCTGGCGTGCACAATAAAACTCTGACAACCTGCATCAGCTACCCGGGAAATAAAGTTTTCAAACGATTGATAACTTTCCATATCATCAATACCGATACGACATTTAACCGTTACTGGTATCGACACTTTTTCCTGCATTGAGGAAATACAGTCAGCAACCAATGCAGGCTTTGCCATCAAACAGGCACCAAAATTACCTGATTTAACACGATCACTGGGGCAGCCGACATTGAGATTCACCTCATCAAAACCAGCCTCTTCCGCCATTAGAGTACATTGCGCTAAAGCCCGTGGCTCACTACCACCTAGTTGCAATGCCACAGGGTGCTCTGCAGCATTAAAACTAAGCAATCTTTTTTGTTCACCCACTTTTTGCTTGTTATGTATCAACGCGCCGGTATTAACCATCTCGGTATACAACAAACTGTGTTTCGTAATCAGGCGTAAAAAATAACGGGCGTGGCGGTCAGTCCAGCCCATCATGGGTGCGATTGAAATTTTTCGTGAAATCATTCAGGCATTTTACCGTAACTCAATAGCCAGTAACATTGAAGCTGCTGCCGGATTTTGATTAACGGCGACAGCGAAACTTCTGACTAATTCATCTGCCTGTGATGAATACATTTTTTTCTGTTCCTGCTTCACTGACAGTTGCGACAGTCTGCGTAAATTAGACAACGCAATAGCATTAGCTGAAGGTAGCGCTCCATCATAAATACTTTTAGAACGAAACAACAAACTAGTATCATTAGCAACCGATTCAAAAAAAGCGCCTGAGGTTTTATCTAAAAAAAGCTGATTCTGATTAGCCTGTAACTCAAACGCCCAATTTAGCCAGCGTTTATCTTTGTCGGCCTGATAAACCTCTAACAGACCGTATATTAACCAGGCATAATCCGACAGGGTTGCTGCCGAGCCTGCCTCATTCGCTCGGTACTGCCGGTAAAGCTTTTTACTTTGTTTGGCATAAAGATTATTTTTAACAAAACCGATTGCCTGTATCGCTGGTTTCAGCAATGTAGGCTCACTGAACACCACGGAAGCTTTGGCAAAAGCAGCTATCATCATGCCGTTCCACGCAGTTATAATTTTGTCATCGAGGTGCGGCCGGGGACGTTGGCGGCGTATTTTGTTTAATTTTTCTTTAGCCGAAACCAACCATTTTGTTTGCTGTTTGCTTAGTGTTACATTCTTAAAATCTTCATCCACGGAAAATATATTCAAGCTAGCGAATTCATCGTGTGGATCAGAATCAATATTGCCATTTTTTCTTATGTGGAAATATTTTTTTATAAATTCAAACTCAGCCTGAGAGAGCACTCTTCTCAATTCAGCCTCAGACCATAAATAATAGGCTCCCTCTGTCCGCTTGCCAGCTTTATCTGCGCGTTCGCTGACGGCATCCAGTGCTGAATAAAAACCACCTTCCGCTGATAACATTTCATCACTAACAAATTTTAATGTCTCTAATACGACTTGCTTGTGCCTCGGTTGAGGATCAAGCAGGTAATAATCGCTATAAGCGATAGCCATTAATGCCTGGCTGTATAACATTTTTTCAAAATGCGGCACCTGCCAATGTTCATCAACAGAATACCGGTGAAAGCCACCCGCCACTTGATCATATAAACCACCGTCTGCCATCGCATCCAGGGTTAGACGCATCATGGCTCTGGCAACATCTATATTTTTAGTCGTCCAGCTTTTGTTCATCTGGCTGTTGTTAGTCTGAAGTGTATTTAAAAAAGCAAAAATACCCGGACGTGGAAATTTTGGCGCAGCACTAAAACCACCATATTCTTCATCAAAAGAAGCAGAAATTTGCTTTAATGCCAGCGCATTTATATTTTTTACTAAAGCCTCATCTTCGCTTGTTTCATCAGACTGAGCTGTTATGCGTGCAGTTACATTTGTTGCTATTTCTTTGATTAACTCGGGTTTCTCCATCCACAACTCATGTATTTTTAGTAATACATCTTTCAACCCGGTTCTGTTATCCAGGGTAAATGGTGGGTAATAGGTCGCCGCATGAAAAGGACGTAACTCATTATCAAGAAACACCGTCATCGGCCAGCCGCCATGACCATTTATCAGTTGTGTGGCCGACATATAGACTGCATCAATATCCGGCCGCTGCTCACGGTCTACTTTTATACTGACAAAATGCTTATTTAGTAAGGCAGCGATTTCTTTGTTTTCAAAAGATTCACGTGCCATCACATGACACCAGTGGCAGGTTGAATAACCTATAGAAAGAAAAATTACTTTATTTTCTTTTTTTGCTTTTGCAAAAGCTTCATCACTCCAGGCATACCACTGCACGGGGTTATAAGCGTGTTGTAACAAATATGGGCTGGACTCACTGATAAGCCGGTTGGCTTCATGACCCTGCTCAAAGGCTTTCGTTTTAGCCTGTTGCAAATAATCATTTACCGTATTCTGTTTTATCGCTTGTTCGGCAACTGTCACAGATGCGATAAAAACAGTCAGAAAAAATAATAAAGTGGCTTTCATATTTATCTTTTACTTAAATCCTGCAAGTGATCGTGCATATTAGAGTGCAATATATTGATTCGTAGAGCAAGAGCTTGCGCTATATATGTGCGAACACTTGCAGGATTTAGGTTTTACATTAAAAACGATAAGCCAGTTCCAACCCGTCTCTTATGGCGGTAACGGCATCCAGCTCAGCGGCTTTTTTTGCGCCACCTATGATAAATACTGGCTGACCAATGTTTTGTAGCTGATCATACAAAGTGGTTTCTGATTGCTGACCAGCGCAGATAATAACGTGGTCAACGGCCAGCGTTTGTTTTTTCCCCTGATGCACTATATGCAGACCATAATCATCAATTTTTTCATAACTAACATTCGATAACATTTTTACACTGGCTTTTCTTAATGTTAGTCGTCGAATCCAGCCTGTGGTACGAGCAAGATTTTTACCCGGCTTCTCATCTTTACGTTGCAATAAATAGACCGTACGCTTTGCTTTATGGTTCACCTTATTTGTAAGTAAACCGCCTCGATTGTTATAGTGTTTATCAATGCCCCATAAGTCATACCAACTCTGTTCTCTAGCTTTTTCATCAGCATCGGCAATCAACATTTCAGCAACATCAAAACCGATGCCACCGGCACCAATAATGGCCACCTTATCTTTGAGCACCGATTTATTGTTAATTGCTGTTTCGTAATCCATTACTGAAAAATGACTAATTCCCGGTATCTCCGGCTTCCTTGGTGAAACGCCGGTAGCAAAGACGATGGCATCAGCATAACTATCGCGTAAGTCTTCAAAAACAACCTGGTGATTACGATGCACATCGACGTTTAACAAAGACAGTTGCACCTCAAAATACCGTACTGTTTCAGCATAGATGCCTTTCCCCGGGATTTTGGAAGCAAGATTAAACTGCCCGCCGGGATTGCCAGCATCATAGGCAACGACATGATGTCCGCGTTTCGCCGCATAATACGCACAGGACAAACCCGCAACACCTAAACCAACAATAATAATCGTTTTAGCAGACTCGGTTTTTATTAGTGGATACTCACATTCATAAGCAGCACGAGGGTTAACCATGCAGGTGGCACGCTGGCGTTTAAAAACACGATCAAGACAACCCTGATTACAGGCAATACATTTATTGATTAAATGTGACTGATTTTTTTTTGCCTTATTCACAAACTGGCTATCTGCAAGAAAGGGTCTGGCCATAGAAACCAGATCAGCATCACCCTTTTGCAAACAACTTTCCGCAAGTTCCGGGCTATTGATACGATTGGAAGTTATTAATGGAATAGTTAAACTGTGTTTTAGTCTCTTTGTCACCCAGGTAAATGCTGCCTCTGGAACGACTGAAGCGATGGTTGGGATTCTGACCTCATGCCAGCCAATGCCGGTATTAATTATGCTTGCTCCTGCCTTTTCTACTTCTTTTGCATGAAACTCAATTTCAGCCCAGTTACTCCCCTCTTTATGTAAATCCAGCATAGAAAGGCGATAAATAATGATAAAATCCTGACCCACAGCACGGCGGATTGCTCGAATAATTTCAAGTGAAAAACGAATTCTATTCTCGAAACAGCCGCCCCACTCATCCTGCCTTTGATTAGTATTTGAGCAAACAAATTGATTAATTAAATAACCTTCTGAGCCCATTACCTCAACGCCATCATAACCCGAACGCTGTGCCAGCCTTGCTGTATTAGCATAAGCTTTAATTAACTTTTTAATTTGTTTGCCGGATAATGCTTTTGGTTTGAAGGGTGATATTGGCGATTTTATGGCCGAGGGCGCAACCGCGAATGGATGATAGGCATAACGTCCCGCATGCAATATCTGTAAACACATTTTTGTATCAAAAGCATGCACCGCAGTGACTAATTTACGGTGTTTGGCTAGTTGAAAAAAAACACTTAACTGCGATGAAAACAAGGATAAACGGCCGCTAAAGGTCGGTGAGATACCACCAGTAACAATTAAAGCAACACCGCCTTTGGCGCGTTCTTCATAAAACCTGGCTAGCTTATGAAAACCATTCCGTTCTTCCTCAAGTCCAGTATGCATAGACCCCATGATGACGCGATTTTTTAATACAGTAAAACCTAGGTCCAGAGGAGACATCAAAAAGCTAAAATGAGATTTTTCTACGTTTTTATCCATAGACACCATACTAGCGCTAACGGCTTGAATTTTCGAGCCTGAGAGAGAAATTCTGCGCTGTACGACATTTTACTTATTTTCACTATCCTTTGGTCATCACTGAATTTGCGTTATAGTAGTCAACATTCAATCCTGAATTAAAGGACACCTCTAAAAACCTGTGGATAAGTAACTTGAGTCCAGAATTCCCAATAGCAGCGTTGGCAAGCACTTGCAATAGAATAACTCACGCGCTTATGCCGTTTTATTGCCGCCTTGCTCTTGATTGTCAGAATCTCAATCTATCTTACCCAAGATTATTAGAGATACCCTAAAGTAATAAGCACATAACCAACAACATGTATAACGAATATTTTGGATTCAAAGAAGCGCCATTCTCTATCGCTCCCGATCCGCATTATTTATATATGACCGCACAACATCGTGAGGCACTTGCTCACCTTGTCTACGGTTTAAACAGTGAAGGCGGCTGTATTCTACTAACCGGAGAGGTGGGTACTGGAAAAACCACTATTTGCCGATGTTTGCTAGAACAAATACCTGAGCAGGCAAATGTTGCTTTAGTGCTCAACCCAAAAGTCAGCGAAATCGAACTATTAGAAACTATCTGCGATGAACTTAAAATCAGTTATCCGGATACAAAGAACAGTGTTAAAACATACACTGACAGAATCTACGAGTTTTTGCTTACCAGCAACCGAAATAATGAAAAGACCGTTTTAATTATTGATGAGGCACAAAATCTAAGCAGTAAAGTTCTGGAACAGCTGCGTTTATTAACCAATTTAGAAACCAACCAGCGTAAACTCCTGCAAATTATTATTCTAGGTCAGCCAGAATTACTGGACATCCTGGCACGCCCTGAAATGCGCCAGTTAGCCCAACGCATTACCGCACGGTTTCATTTGCAACCCTTAAGCAAACACGAAGTTAAAGCTTATATAAACCACCGCCTCGCTGTTGCCGGTCAAAATATTCAACTATTTCCTGACAAAAGCATCAAACTTTTATACCGGCTAAGTAAAGGCATACCACGTTTAGTTAATATTATAAGTGACCGGGCTTTATTAGGCGCTTACGTAGAAGAGCAGTACATAGTTAAGCCGGAAATCATAAAAAAAGCAGCCAAAGAAGTTTTTGGCGAACTCAAAAACGTTGAACAGCAAAATAAAAACAAGCAGTGGTTATATCCGCTCGCTACTTTTTCAGGCATTGCCATTCTCACTATGGCAATCATTTTTTATTTTAATAACACAAACAACAGTGCTAATAACAAACAGGCGATTGCACTGTCTGAAACTCAACTTGGGTCATTATCGTTAGACACCAGGGAGAAAGATAACCAGCAAAAAACTTTAAAAGAGGCTGAAGCATTATCAACATATCTACCACAATCATCAGTAAGACAACTTAACAAAGTAAGCGCTATTGCCTCTTTATCATCAGCTAGTAGTATCGCATCTATTAACACAATCGAAACATCTATTGCAGAAAAACAAGCAGCAAATACAAACACTGTCATTGATAATATTGACACCATTTTAGACACTAAAAGTGATAACCGAACATCCGCATATCAACAACTATTTATCGCATGGCATCTGCATTACAATGACCAACTTCCTGAAACAGCTTGTAAACAGGCAAGCGCACAATCATTAAGTTGTTTGTTTAAACAGGGAAATTTAAACAGCCTTAAAGAATACAACCGAGCAGCTATACTCACACTAAAAAACAGACAAGGTAATACACACTACGTCACCATTACCACGATAGATAATGGTATTGCGACTATTTACTCAAACAACACCGCTTATCACATTAAAGTAAATGAGCTTGATAAATACTGGCAGGGACAGTTCATTCTATTCTGGAAAAAACCTGAGCATTACATGACCGTTATATCACCAGGAGATAGCGGACCCATCATAAACTGGCTAAACACTAAATTAAAAAAAACAGGCAACCTCCTACCCGAGAAAAACATAAGCACCTACGACGATTACCTCCAACAAAAAGTTATCGCTTTTCAATCACAACATGGATTAGTCGCTGACGGAATAGTCGGGCCAATAACCATTATCCACTTAAACACGCAATCGGGCATGAAGGCACCATCACTCACCACACCTTCTTCACCACAATCAACAAATCAGGGTTAGCCAGATAATGTCCTACATACTTGATGCACTTAAAAAATCAGAACAACAGCGAGGAAACGGAACCATTCCAAATGTGCAAACTATACATTCTTCCAGTCTGCATTACCGGGATGAAAAAAAAGCTTATTGGCCATACATACTTATTGCTGTGGTAATGTTAAATCTTATTGCCATTGTTTATTTTATTATTGATAAAGACAACAGTTCAGAAAACAATAATACTGTATCTTTGGACAGCATTATTAATAGCGCTAAAAAAACGACCACCGTAGATAATACTCAAACAATAGTAGCTGAAGAAATATCAATAGATAAAGAGACAAAGGAAACCACAACAAACACGAATAACAAAGTGCAATTAGAAAAAACTAAAACAACTTTACCGATTAAAACCGTCGCGATACAAAAAACAAAACCAATAAATAATCATGAAATCATAACACCCGATACCGGAAACAATAAATCAGAAAACAAGCTCCGGGCTCAGCCACAAAAAGAAATAATAAGCTACCATGATTTACCTGCCGCGACACAGCAGCAATTACCGACTATTGTCGTTAGTGCTCATGTTTACTCAAGCAACCCCTTACAACGAAGCATGGTTATTAACAATAATTTTAAGGAGGAAGGCGAGTACGTTATAGACAACCTGATTCTGCATGAAATCACAGCTGATGGCGCTATTTTTGATTATGCAGAAATACGATTCTATTACAACGTGGTTTCTGGCTGGCAGTGATTATTTTTCTGTACAACTCAATTTATAACTTGTTAATAAGTCGTGGCATTAGTTGTAGGGTGGGCATGCCTTTTTGCCCACACATAAGCTGACGACTGACTAACACGTGGGCAAAAACTATGCCCACCCTACAAAACTAATCACTTAAAACTCACACTCTGCAAACAGGTGCATTTTTTTATTGGTAACCGGATGTTCAAATAATAAATTATCGGCATGCAGCAACATCCTTGGCTGTTTTATCTCATCATCAGCCACATTATTATATAGGCCATCACCAATTATTGGATGCCCCATCGCTGCACAATGCACACGTAGTTGATGCGTTCTACCGGTAACAGGTTTTAATAATAAACGCACTGTTTCATCTTTACGTTGTAAGACCTGCCAGAACGTAACCGCTGATTTGCCATGTTCATAATCCACTATTTGATGCGGCCGATTATCTATGTCACATCGCATAGGGAATTTAATGACACCTTCATTTTCATCAAACCATTGTCTTACTACAGCGATATACTGTTTTTTAATTTTTCTATCGTGAAAGATTCGGCTTAATGCTCGCTGCATTTCAATGCCGATGGCAAACAACATGATGCCAGAGGTATAACAATCAAGACGATGCACCACTTTGGCTTCTGGAATCATCTTTACTAACCTTGATATCAAACAATCCTGTTTATCAGGGCCTAAGCCAGGCACAGATAATAAACCCTGCTGCTTATTTACTGCAACGATGTATTCATCCTGATAAATTATTTGTATTGGCAT
>CAZALW010000093.1:0-10466 GCA_964485705.1 uncultured Thiotrichaceae bacterium | reverse complement strand
ACCCCAAAACCAGAAAGGAAGTGATCCAGGATATCGTGAATAAAAACAGAAGTATTAATTCTTTGGCCTGTCTCCCTTGTACTGGCAATAATCTCCGGGTCTCCTATGGTTGCATTAAGCTTCCAGCCTCTGGCACCAAAGCCATCATTCCACACTTTCCGGTATGTAACGGCAACTAGCACACTGTTATTTATCTTTTGTAAAAGTTCTGATGGATACTGCTTCACATTGTGAAATGATATTTGAACTGCGCTTGAGATCATCATATTCCACCTATTCCCAAACCAAATTAAGAACTTCTATTTTTTTAAGATTTTTATTTACAGGACAGCCTGGACAATTCAGACTTGATGGTGCATTAGTGCAACCATTACATTTTTCAACAAGTTTCTTTGCAGCCTTTAATTCAGCTTTGAGTGTATTTAGGCTAGCTATTTTTTTTCAACATCAGTTATTGCATCAGCAATAATCCCTGATATTTTTTTGCTACCTTCATCACCTGTTACACACGTTTGTCTTGTGTTTCCTATTAATCCAATAACTTCAAGTGAGAATCCGTTATCAGCAAGATGGATGATGGCTTTTAAACGGTCGATATGTTGCTCTGAATATAAACGAGTACCGCCATCAGTTCTGTGAGGCACAAGCAGTCCTTCCTCTTCATAGTATCTGATTGTACGTACTGTTGTTTTAAGTGTTTCAGCAACTTCGCCTATTTTGAAATAGTCAGTTGCCATTTATAAGCCTACAAGTTGCGCCTTAAAACCATTTTCCTTTATATTACTCAATAATGCTGCAGCGTTAATCCTGTCAGAATTATATGACACAAAAAGTAAATGCTCCTTTTCCTGACTGAATCGTGGAGCGATAACACCATCCAAAATTCTAAGATGCTCAACTAGCTCATTTTTTTCAGATTCATTTAGCTTTTCGCTTATATGAATGAGTACTTCTGGCAGATTCATTTCTTATCTCCTGCATCTAACGTTAACGGTAGATACACTATCTTACGTCTACGTTAGATTGTTAAGGGGAAACCTTGTCCAATCACGGCTAATTTATTCTACCCAGTAAAGACCATCACTTCATTATTACTTGCGACATCCCTGTCCAGTAAATATATAAAGCCAGACGAAAACACTAATCGCGTTATAAAACAACAAAGGAACATTTTTTTTCACACCCTGTCCAAAATCTATACATCTGTGATTTTTTAAATTCTAATCTGAAGGCTTGTGTTATGAGTATAGAGTCAACAACAGGTATCGGCAGCTACCTGATTTATGCACTGAAACGCGCAGGTGTTGATCATGTGTTTGGTGTACCGGGTGACTATATCCTCGCCTTCTACGGTCTACTGGCAAAAAGTGATATCCAGCTGGTCGGCACTACACGCGAAGATACTGCTGCCTTTGCTGCCGATGGTTACGCTCGCAACCGGGGTATCGGCGCACTGGCAGTCACCTATGGTGTGGGTGCATTAAACACCGTTAACGCCATAGCCGGCGCCTATGCGGAATCTTCTCCAGTGGTGGTTATCAGCGGCGCGCCCGGTGTCAAAGAGCAACGCGATGATCCTTTGTTACACCATCGCTTCGGGCCTTTTACTTACCAGCGTGAAATTTTTCAACGCATCACCGCCGAAGCCGTGGTGCTGGATGACCCGGTCATTGCCTTTCGCCAGATCGACCGGGCGCTGAAAATTGCACGCGAAAAGAGCCGCCCGGTGTATCTGGAGCTGCCCCGCGACCGTGTGTTATCTGAGGGAATGATATTGCCGAAGGCAGAGTACAAGCCTGTCACCAGTGACCCGGAAGCGCTGGCTGAAGCGGTTTCAGAAACCTTACAACGTTTGCAACAGGCAACAAAACCAGTGATTGTTGCTGGTGTAGAACTGCACCGACGTGGCCTTATGGGGCTGCTAAAACAACTGGTAAAAAATACCGGGCTGCCAGTCGCCGCCACCTTAACAGGCAAGTCGGTGTTTTCAGAGCGCCATCCACAGTATCTGGGCATTTATGAAGGCGCCATGAGTTCACCAGCCGCCCGTGACTATGTTGAGCAGGCGGATCTTATTTTAATGCTCGGATTAACTTTAAACGATGTTGATACCGGCATTTATTCCGCCCGACTTGATCCAAACCTAATGGTACGCTCATCAAAAGGCGAAGTGCTGATTAGTCATCACCGGTATGCCAACATCTCGCTGGCTGACTTTGTCACCACACTGGCCAGCAAAACACAGCGCCACCCAGCCAAGTTTCCTGCACTGGAAAACAAACCGGTTTTGCCTTACTTCCCACAAAAAAAAATAAAAATCCGCATTGTGCGACTAATCGAACGCTTGAATCAAGCGTTAAGCCCCGCCCTGTCCGTGGTCTGCGATACCGGCGACTGCCTGTTTGCATCCATCGAATTACACATGCCCGAACACAGTAATTTCTACGCCTCGGCATTTTACACCAGCATGGGTTTTGCCGTACCCGCCGCCCTTGGCACGCAACTATCCGACCCCAAACAACGCGCACTGATACTGGTGGGTGATGGCGCTTTCCAGATGACCGGCACCGAGCTGTCAACCCATGCACGTTTTAACCTGGCGCCCATTGTCATCGTGTTTAATAACCACGGTTACAGCACCGAACGTTTTATCATGGACGGTCCGTTTAACGACATCAGCGAATGGCGCTTCGATAAACTGGGGCAGGTATTCGGCTCAATTGAAGGCTACAACGTATTTACTGAAGAAGAATTTGATCACGCGCTGAAACTATCCCTTGCCAACACCAGACAAATCAGCCTGCTTAATGGGCATCTCTAAAAATAGAAGTGTGATTTAGGGAATGCAGAAAATAGTGCATTTTTCACCCAAAAAGAAGGCGAATAGTGGGCTATTCGGCGAGTTTTTGGGTGGAAAAGGTGCTGTTTTATGCGCTTCATAAAGTGTGCTTCTATTTTTAGAGATGCCCTAATGTTCACCTGCAGTCAGATGACCCCTCACCCGCAATGCGCAGACTCGGCATTCATCTCGGCAACCTGGTCAATGCTGAAAAACACGCCTGAATAGCTGTCATCTCGACGATAGGAGAGATCTTATACACCGGTAGTTCAAGATCTCTCCTATCGTCGAGATGACACTCATTATTCAGGTACAACTCTATAACGTGGTTTAGTACTCGCTTTTTCAAGAGTACCGGGTCTCACAATTCGATATTCAAACCGGCAGCCCATCGCTGCTGCCGCCTTTGCCATCAATTTTAAGGTCACCGCACCACGCGCTTCATCTTTTTCCAGCACCGAGACCCTGGCGGCACTCACATTAAGCCGCTGCGCCAGTTGAAAACCTTTTAAACCCTGTTTTATTCGCATGCTGCGAATCCAGTTTTGTCTCATCATAAAACCCACTTATTAATGTATATATTTATTATTAATGTATATATTAATAATAAATATATACATTAATAAAATGAAAAACACAAGAAAAAAGCCCAATTCAACAATTGAGCTCACGATACCCAACGGGTAACCTAAAAGCTATAAAAAACGTTAATTCACCGCAAAGACGCAGAGATTTTAAAAATTTACCTGATTAGCCACAAAAGGCAGCCAAGTTATATTTTTTAGCTCGCAGGCTTATTAGTAGATGCACTGACATATATTTGCCTTACGCCACATAAAACATTAACCACGACTAAAATGTCGGGAACATTTTGAACGCACGACAGTGTGACCCGAAGGGCGTAGCACAGGAGCGCGAAGTAAAAACACAAAAATTAAATACAAAAATCTTTTTTCGTGTGTTTTGTGTTTTTCGTGGTTAAAAAAATTAGTGGCTGTCTTTTGTGGCTAATCAGGAAAATTTAAGAATGCTTTTCTCTGCGGTAAAAAAGTTTTGCTTCAATCAGTCAAGCACGTGTGAAATCAAACCATCCGCCAGTTTAGGTTCAAACCAGGTGGATTTTGGCGGCATCACTTCACCCACATCCGCTACCGCCATCAATGCTTCCATGCTGGTTGGATACAGTGAAAAAGCAATCGCCATTTCACCGCTATTAACACGTTTTTCCAGCTCGTCCAGACCACGTATGCCGCCGACAAAGTCAATGCGGGTATCGGTGCGTTGATCGGTAATACCCAGTAACGGTGCAACCAGATTATCTGCCAACAGGCTTACATCCAGTGAAGCTACCGGATCATCCGACACCAGTTCAGTATTAATGTTCAGACGATACCACTGACCATCAACATACATACCAAACTCAGTGGCTTTAACCGGTTTGACGGCTGCAGTCTCTTCTGTAACTCTAAATGCCGCTTTCACTTTTTCCAGCAGTTCATCGTTACTCAAACCATTTAAATCTTTTATTACACGGTTGTAATCCAGAATATTCATCTGCTTATGCGGGTAAATAACAGACAGAAAATAATCACTGTTCTGATTGCCATTGCCCCCCTTTGTTTTTGCCACTCGTGAGGCAGAGGCAGAGCGGTGATGACCATCAGCAATGTAGATAGCATCCATCGCCTCAAAACCATCGCTTAACTTTTTGATGGTATCTTCATCATCAATTTTCCAGAAAGTATGGCGCACACCGTCATCAGCAGTTTCATCGACCAGCGGTATTTGTTCTGTGGTTTCAAACAAAATGGCATCCATCTTCGGCTGGGATTTATATGCCAGCAATACCGGGCCAGTTTGTGCATTTAAGGCTTCTATCTGGCGCACACGATCATTTTCTTTTGCTGGACGGGTAAATTCATGTTTACGAATGCGGTTGCTATCGTAATCAACCACCGAGGCCGCTGCCACTAAGCCCACCTGTGAATGCCCTTCCATAATCAAACGATAAACGTAATAACAGGGTTTGTCTTCGCGTATCAAAATGCCTTCATCCAGCATTTTTTGTAAATTTGTCGCTGACCTGGCATAGACCGCTGGATCGTATGGGTCAATATCTTCCGCCAAATCAATTTCGGCTTTGGAAATATGCAGGAAACTCCACGGACGATCGGCAGCACGTTCACGTGCTTCAGCTGAATTTAAAACATCATAAGGCGGCGCAATAACTTCATTGGCGCGTTCTGGCAAAGGGCGTAATCCGGCAAAAGGTTTGATTAGGGGCATGGCATTCTCGGTTAGTTTTTTTAATAAATGAATTATACATTATGGACGTGACGAATAATTAACTAGCTCACGATTCGTGTTTCTTCTAAGTAACTTAAAAAAATATATTCCGCAAATACACGCAAATAAAAACAAAATATTTTAATTATTTGCGTTCATTTGCGTGTATTTGCGGAAAAAAATGAGAAACCTTAAAAAAGTTACTTGTAGATGGGTGGTCGGGACGAGCTGAGACGCTTCTAAGTAACTTCAATGTTGCACAAAAGCGGGACTAAAGTCCCACTTCCGGTTATTGTGGTGTTGGAAGTGGGACTTTAGTCCCGCCGAGTAGAGACGTTGCATGCAACGTCTCTACTTCACAATTTAAGTTACTTTTAGATGGGTGTGCGCCTCAACGGACTGAGACGCTATGCAGGTAGTGTGTCTTACAGGTTGTCTGCATATACTGAGAAAAAACTGTAAACATAACCAAGGTATGGAAAATAACAATTTGAGTGATTTGTCGCATTTACACCGACATCACAATCAACAAGTTGTACAGATGTCGATCCATTCTGGATCATTTTGTCACGTGCGTCAGATGAATTAAAATAGTGAACAACCCTGTCATCGAGACCATGAAATAAGCGCGTAGGAACATCAGGAGCCCAATTGTAATCATTATTATCAGCAATAGCGGCTTTTAATTTTACTGCCCCGTTACCAATATACTCATTAATAAACGCTGGTTTTATTAGCTCTGATATTACAGTTGTTAGCTGCGCATTAATGTCATCACCAGATTTTGTGCCATCAAAACTGTTCGATACTGCATCTAAATATTGCGGTGCAATAATATCGGAAAGCCTGTTTATATTATAAATATCGTTGTACGCCTTAATAATCCAGGCAACATATGCAGGGTATACCATCTCAGTCACGCTCAATACAAGATTTGCTGTCGCAGTCATGTCGTAGTTACCAGCCCCCGGTGCGGAAGCCGTAAGCTGAAATTCATTTGATAGTGATGTTTCAATTACCCGTTGCATTGCCAGCGTTGCCTTACCGCCTTCAGAATATCCCATTAAAAATAATTGATTATTGGTCAGAATCTTTTCTTTTTCAAGAAAGACTTTAGCCGCTCGCAACATATCAATACTGCTTGATGCCAGGGTCTTTGAATGAGAATAGGGATGCATTAGCTTGCTTGAATCTCCATAACCAATATAATCTGGTGAAGAGACAATGTATCCCAGTGATGCAGCTAACACAGGTTCTGACTGTGCTGTATGCTGATTTGAGGGAGCATGGCTATTGAGGAATATTGTGCCATGTTGATAACTAATAATCGGACTTAAACTTCCGCCTGATTTAATTGGGACACTTAAAAGTCCAGAGGCATTGATTAAATTTCCGTTGATGTCTATGGTTTTGTAACGAATCTTATAGTTTTTGACATCATAGCTGGCAGAGGCATTAATAAGCCCCTGCGTAGTCAAATACTGAAACACAGCATTTGTTTGTGTGGTGTTTACCGTTGATAATGACGTATATGCAACGAAATTACCCCTGCTACTTTGATTATTATTGCCAGAATCATCTGTACACCCTGACACCAAAAACACAATTAATGCGTAGAGAAAAAATAAGATGTGCGTTGTTTTTTTTCCTGCTGTAGCCGTTAATTCCATACCAAGTCTCCTATGACTATAGGGTTTTTATAAATTCAATGAAAATAATTTATTACAACTATGTACTCTAATTGTTTTTCTCTCTAACCGTTATATCAACCGGAAAATTCAAGATCTTCATCGAGCTTTTTAGCATAAAAAATCCTGGTCAGCAACAAGCGTGTTTTCAGCCCCCAACTGGTGGTATACCCTGTTTCCTTAAAGCGGATATAACCATTGGCATCAATAATAAAGAGCGCAGGCACTCCTGCAACACCATAACGTTTAGTAAGATCACCGCTTTGATCGGCAATGGTTCGCCATTGCACTGCTTTTGATTCCATGAATTTTGCCACCTCAAACGAGCCGCCTGATTGCATAGCAATACTCAACACCGGCCAGCTTTTTGAAACAGACTGAACTGCGCCTTGTTCAAATTCGCAGATTTTGCACCAGCTTGCCCAGAAGTATAACAATACCGGTTCACCGCGGTAATCTGCGAGAGAAACTTGCTCACCCTGCAAATCACTTGCCACAATATCAGGTGCCAAACCTGTAGTCATATCTCGCTGTGTCCAACTACGGACTAATAAAAACAGGCCAAGAAAGAAAATTATCTGAATGGTTAGTGGTATCGTGCGGCGTTTTGAAGCTGTATTCTTTTTTCGTGAAAACACTATTTTTTACCCATTGATGTTATTGCACGATATGACACAAAAAACTATTGGTGACACCATGTTGGAGTTCGTGCCTCACCCCAACCTACATCATTCTGCTGCCATTTCATTTACAGTTAGCGAGACAATAGCATGAGATTTTATAACATCAACCATAAAAAATTGAAATCAAATCGTAACTACTCAGCAAGCTTCAATTTTTTGCGGTTTATTAAAAAATGTTTTACCACGAAGGCCACGAAGTTTTAAAGTATATATATTGGATATAGTACATACATATGCCATGTTTAATCGTGTTTATTATTAACCATGATTTTTCTTCGTGATCTTTGTGTGCTTCGTGGTAAATCTGTTTCTTTTTTGATGACGCTGAGTAGTTACATCAAATCAAGCTATAACGTAATATACAACAATGCTTACTCTCCTTCCGCTATTAACCGTTATTACAAACTTGCAACTTGCAACGCCTGTTATCATTAAAACAGCCGAGCTGGAACTGGAGTTTACTGCTCGCTCACCCAATCAGATGGCTTCGTTTTATGAAGCGCGTGGTTTTCCCAAAACCATGTTGTCTATACTTAAACAACAGTGTTTTATTACCGTTGGCATCACCAATACCAGTAATCAAAAAATTTGGTTAGACCTGTCTAACTGGACATTTTCTTCCGCTGGTAAAACGTTAAAACGGGAACATCGTGATTACTGGAAAAACCGCTGGCAACAAATGAACATTCCCTTAAGCAAACAATCCACTTTTCGCTGGACCTTAATTCCAGAAGCACTGGACTATTTACCCGGGGAACGTGAAGGTGGAAATATTATTTTACCCTTCACGAAAGAAGCTATTACCCTAAACGCGGTTTTCGCCACCGGCGACAATAAGCAGGGTAAAACAATTACCATAAGCACTGACAAGCTTTTTTGTGCTCAGAATGCACCATGAAAAAATATCGTAATTACATTAAATCAGTTTTATTGCTGATTATCATTAGCCTTATTTCATCTATTAGTATTGCTGGCAACATTAACAATATAGAACCACCATTTGGTATTCGTCATTTTGATATTGGCACCGCTCCTGACTTTATCCTGAACGATATTGATGGCGAAGAATTTCAACTAAGCAAGGCTAAAGGAGACTGGATATTTTTGCATTTCTGGGCCAGTTGGTGCGGCCCCTGCCGAGAAGAAATGCCTGCCATACAGCAACTGGCTAACACAATAAATGATGAAGAACTTCAAATTGTAATGGTTAATACATCGGAAGATGAAGATACTGTATTTGAATTTTTAGCCACCATTGGTCTGGAACTAAGCAGTCTGATGGACACTGATGGTCAGGTAACTGAAAGCTGGAAACCTCGCGGTTTACCCACCACATTTCTGATAAACCCAAAAGGTGAAATAAAGTATCAGGCGATTGGCGGACGCGAATGGGCTAGTGCGGAGTATATTCAGTTTATCAGGCGCTTGATTGCTGCACCGAAATAACACCTCCACGGCTTAAAACAACATCTCCCAAAAACGCCGCCGCGTGTTTTCATCCATACCGTTATTCATCATGTAACCTACGTGTTTATCCAGCACCCCCTGATCAATATAATCTCTTTCAATTTCTATGCCCCACATAGCGCCAATACGATTGGGCAAATATGAATAACGTACATCGATAATCAGGTTTATATCACCTGGGCTTATGGCAAGAAAATCATCTGAAAACCAGCGAAAACGTTCAATGTCTTTTGCCTGCTGGCTCTCTTCTGGCAGCCATATAAAGTCGCGCTTCACATTCAATTTCTGAACTGATGAACCTTGAATATAGTTGACATCCCACAGTAACCTGACTGCATCGACATAATAACGACCATCGTATTCATACATCAACTTCCATACATGGCGATTACCAAAACCGGGTTTTATGTGGGTGCGCTCAATAAAATGTCCGCGCTCTTCAGCGAGCACATAAATTGCTTGCTCTGCACGGTTTTTTTGCACCAGACCCAAGCTTAAAAATAATATTGCATAGATAAATCCCGCCCGCGCATAGGTTACATTTTTTTTAGTCACCGCAAGCGTTACAAAAATGATTATCGGTATGGTAAACAGAGGGTCGATAATTGAAACCGTGTTCCAGGCAACTCGCTCATTGGAAAAAGGCCAGAATAATTGTGTGCCGTAAGAGGTACAGGCATCAAGAAAACCATGTGTGGCATAACCTAAAAAGGAAAATAAATAGACTTGTTTAAAAGATAATTTTTTTCTGGCAAAGGGGTAAAAAACCATGGCGCATAATAATGCACCAATGGGAATAAAGATCAATGCGTGCGTAAACTGCCGATGGTATTCTAAAAACAGCAGTGGATCATCCGCTGATCGAATAAACATATCCAGATCTGGTGCCATGCCAGCAAGCGCACCAATAATCAGTGCACTAAATAGTTTTGATTTATCCCTGGTAAAAGACTGCGAAAGGCTGGCACCAAGAGCGGCCTGTGAAAATGGATCCATTGCTTTTAACTCTCAATAACTTTTACCTGAGTTCGTGAGTTCAGGTTTAATACAGACTATCACAACTATATCAAACTGGTTTTATAAATCACCGTTCAAGCTTATAATACAAGCCTGTTTGCACTAAAGTTTTTATTGATTATGACTGAAAAAGAATTCGCTGAAATCTCACTAACGCTGGGACTGGTTTTTGGTATTGGCTATATGCTGTTTATTGTGTACAAACTGGCAGAAGAGTCCAAAGCCGGGCGTTATGGCATGATAATCTTATTTGTCGGGCTTGGTCTAGGTATTTTTGGTTTTGCCGCAAAATATGTCATCAAGATGTATCTTGACAGTCAGCTAACATAAGTGCTGATACTCAGGTTTAATCTGGTCTTTTTTACGGTTAATATTCACCTATGCTGATAGCGTGCTAACGACACATAGCAGACGTTATAAGAAAAAGCTTATTGTCCACAGATGAACGCAAATGAACGCAAATAAAAACAAAAATATTACATTTAT
>CAZALW010000092.1:0-10468 GCA_964485705.1 uncultured Thiotrichaceae bacterium | reverse complement strand
ATAACCTCAGCGCATATGTAAACCACCCGCCAGAAAATATTGATGTTACTGTCACCGTCTTTTATTCACCTGAGGATACAGCCAGCATTGATATGCTCAATTTTTTTGGCAACATCAATGTGCCCGGCATCACCTGGAACTGGCAATCGTTGCCAACGGATCAACTTTTACGCAGAGCAATCGGTCGCAATAATGCCGCCCTTAAAACTCGGGCAGACTGGATCTGGTATATTGATTGCGACCTGATTTTTCATCAAGGCTGTCTGGATTCTCTGGCAACTGCATTACAGCAACGTAAGGATGCTTTACTTTTTCCAAAGTCCGAATTTATCACCTCCTTATTGAAAGATGAAAATCCGATACTCAAAAATAACAGCAAACCGAAACTTGTTGATATCGATACTACATTATTTCAGCCAAATGACATTACCCGTGCTGTCGGCGCCTATCAGATAACCCATGGCGATATCGCAAGAGCATGCGGCTATTGCAATAATATTAGTGTTTATCAAACGCCCGAGGCACACTGGCGAAAAACCTATGAAGACCGAACCTACCGATGGCTACTCAGAACACAGGGTGTCGCCATCGATATTCCTGCTATCTATAGAATTCGCCACCGATCAAAAGGTCGCTATAATAAAGGCACATTCTGGTCGGTTATACGTGGTTTCATACGGCTTACCGGGTCGAAAATTAAAGAAATAAAATCGTAATGACTCAGCTTACCACTACATCTTTATGATTTTGTTGAAAAATATATAATGATTTTTCCTGATTCAAAATTAATTTCAGAGTCGAGTTGTAATAGAAAAAAATCAATAGGAATTATTGCGCATTTATAAAATATTTAAACTAAAATAAATTAAATTAAGACCGGAGAAAAATGGTGTTTGATTTTTTAAAAAAACAAAAAATAGAATTTAGTCCTTTCGATTTATTGGAGTTCAGGACAATTACTCTCAATGACAGAGTAGACAAACAATTTGGTGCCTGGTCTCGTATTTATGAATACCCTGCTGTACTTGATATGATGGATAAATATGCACAGAAAAAAGACATACACATCCACAACACTTCATGGGGATTTGATGGCTGTCACATTACATTCAAAAATATTTTAGAATCAAAATATTCACAGGTAACAAACTCCGATATACAAGAATCAAATGAGGAGAATACAATGGTCTGGGATATTACCCAGCCACCTCCACAAAAATTTATTGGCTCATTTGATATTGTATTAAATGTTTCAACTGTTGAAGAGGTAAAATACAATCACTTAGCTATTTTTAAAAATCTATTTGATCAAGTAAAAAATAGCGGTTTATTAATAATAACTTTTGACTTACCCGGGTTACAACTAAAGAAATTTGAGAAGTTATTTAATAAAAAACTATCAACGGCAGACAATAATATCAACGGATTCAATTCTCAGAATCCAACGCCGAAGTACAAACATTTAAACTGTGGTTTAATTGTATTAAGAAAGAAATGAAAAAACCAGGAGTTTCTCCCCATACGGTAGTGGCTTATGAGCACCAGACATTTTGAACCTACATACTGCAGATGGTGATCAGCAACCCGATAATTATGAAATCCTCTAAAAGAGTATCCCGCATAGAAGATTTTAGAGTAACTTCTCAATAAGTCATGGCAGTATGTGGTTTTGAGACTGACGGTAGCATGGATGCTACCGTCAAGTCGCGCTTGGATCCTGCTTTAATCAACATTGGGGGACGTAGTCACGGCGTGTCCATCCTTTGATACGTAAACACCATATCCATGTGACACTACTCTCAAAATTATATACTACCCCGACTTACTAAGAAGCTACATTTTAGATATGCAGCTAAAGACAATACAGACTCATTTAGTATGAATTATATAGAAGCACCTCAGACCAAACAAAATAGCATCACCAGCACCACCGCAGGGTTACTGTTTTTACTCTTCCCGGCATTGCTGGTAGCGGTTCCCAATGGTGGTGCTGGCATCCTGGTTCTACTGCTTCTCGTCAGTATCATCGGTCTCATAAAAAACCGGGTAGCTATTCCATTACACCCGGATGAACGCTATTTTCTTTATGCTGTAGGATTATTTTTACTGGTCTATGCGTTCAACATCTGGTTCTTTGGATTAAAAATTTCAGAGTTTGATAATCCATCACGCTTTTTATTATTACTGCCTGTTTTTTTCTACCTCAGAAAAACCAGGCTCAAGCTTAACTATCTGATTTTCTCTTTATTTTTTGGCACATTAAGCTGTGTTGTTTTTGCCATTTACCAGAACTATTTTTTATCTATTGGGCGAGCACATGGAATCACCAGCATTGTTGCCTTTGGCGGCATCAGTATCACTCTCGCACTCATGTCTCTCTCAATTGCTGTGTTAGTTTCTTCAAAATTATTAAAGAGTTTGATGCTGCTCAGTTTCTTTTTCGGATTGACTGCATCCATTATGAGTGGCACTCGCGGTGCCTGGCTAGCTTTACCCGCCTGCCTGTTTGTATTGTTACTCATCAACCCTCTTAACTGGAAAAAACAGTCTCTGATCGTGCTCGGCATCATTCTCCTAAGCAGTATATGTGCAACTTATTTTATTCCTGTTGTCCAGTCGAGGGTTGATTTGGCCATTACTGAGTTTAATAATTATTTTAGCAAAGGTGCTTTTGGCTCATCGGTAGGCTGGCGACTGGAACTATGGCGTGCAGCCGCTATTGTTATATTTGAAAACCCTGTTTTTGGAGTAGGCGAAGGAAACTTTCGGCAAACAATGCAGCAATTAGCTGACACAGGCAGAGCAGCACCTGCCCTCGCTATAAGCATGTCTCATGTTCATAATGAATTTATCTCTGCGACACTGCACCGAGGCATTTTTGGCTTATTCACACTACTGCTAATCTTTCTTCTGCCACTGATCAGTTTTATAAAATCAATTAAAAGCGCAACTGGCGATAAAAAAATACTGATGATGACTGGCATCATACTCATTACCAGTTGCGTGACCATGTCTCTTAGCGACGCATTTTTTGGTCTGCACGTCCTCAGTATATTCTATGTAACTTTCATCTATTTTATCTTTACACAGATACGTACCCGCAGTAATGAGCTAGTAAGAAAGGACGGCAATAGCGATCGATATTAGAGGGCAACAATAGCAGGCAATTCACAACAATGATGAACCACCCATAAGGGACAGAAACATCACACTAAAAACTAATCAATTAGGATATACTCCGCACCACAATACGGACACTTGGCATGACCGGTTTCTTCAACAGGAATATACACCTGCGGGTGCGAGTCCCATAAAGAGGCGCCATTAAGTGGGCAATGCACGGGCAATATATCTCGTGTCACCTCAATGTGTGTATCCTGGTTTGGTATATCCAGACCTTCCTGTGTTGCTGTGTTTGGGTTAGGCATATTTTATTCCTGCTTTCTTTTATCCATTAGGTTCGTAAACACCACATCCATGTGCCACTGCTCCGCTAATAAACGCAGTAGTGCTACAAGGATGTAGCATTTACGAACTAGGAAGCACGTATTTGCATTATTAGCTATTTATATACGTCCTTACGATGAGCAATACTTATTACCATGATAAAAAGTTCATTGTCGTGTATTTCGTAAATGACTCTATATCGACCAATTCTGATGCGCCAGGCATTTCTTCCAGAGAGTTTTTTGCACCCATTAGGATGCACGTTACCTGACAAGCTTCTTATTGCACTAATAATATTATTTTGATATTTTTGTGGTAACTTTGCTAACGACTTCTGGGAACTTCTATTGATCTTGATTTCATAAGTCATTTAATATTATCAGACTCGATCTCGCTTATGGCTTGTTCAAATGGAATTGATTCTTCTTTTTTTGATGTTATTGCATCATAGGCTCTAATATCATCTAACTCCTCCATTTCATCAACAATACTCTGCCACTCTAAAAGCGGGATGATTACCGCTTTTTTATTTGATTTTTCATCAACAATATATTCTGGATGTAGTTGTATCATTTCTATTTCCTGTCTTTGATATAAAAATATATGCTGCTTTATTTTACCACCGCCAGCCAATCGGGGTGTATATCCAGCCGGCCATGTACCAGGTCAAAGTACTGGGTCTGCAATTTTTCAGTAATCGGCCCACGCGAACCGTTACCAATGGTTATATCATCAATTTCACGAATCGGTGTAACTTCTGCTGCTGTGCCGGTAAAAAACACTTCATCCGCGTCATACAGCTCTTCAATCTTGATGATTTTTTCGACTACTTCAAAACCTTGTTCCTGTGCCAGCGTGATGATAGTATTGCGGGTTATGCCATTCAATGATGCGGTCAGTGTCGGGGTATAAATCACACCGTCTTTAATCATAAATATATTTTCACCGCTGCCTTCTGCCACATTGCCTTTGCTGTCTAACAACAAAGCTTCATCGTAACCTTTGCTCATGGCTTCATCAAGCGCCAGCATAGAGTTAATATAATTGCCGTTGGCTTTCGCCAGATACATGGCAGGATGCGAATCATTTTTGATAAAAGTAGATTTGCGAATACGAATACCGTTTTCCAGGCTTTCCTGCCCCAGATAAGCGCCCCACTCCCAGGCAGCAACCATGACGTGTACTTTCAGATTATCAGCACGCAGACCCATACCTTCCGAACCATAAAAACACATTGGGCGAATGTAAGCGGACTCCAGATTGTTTGTCGCGACGGCTGCAAGTTGCGCCTTATTTAGCGTTTCTTTATCAAACGGTATCGCCATATTCATCAGTTCTGCCGATTCAAACAGGCGATCGGTATGTGCCTGCAAGCGAAAAATGGCTGTGCCCTGTTCAGCTTTATAGGCACGCACACCTTCGAACACGCCCATACCATAATGTAATGTATGCGTTAAAACGTGGATTTTGGCATCGCGCCAATTTACCATTTTACCGTCAAACCAGATTACGCCATCTCTATCGGCCATGGTTTGCATATAACTCTCCTAACAATAACAAGTTTTAAGTTCTACGTTACAGGTTTTATGTTTCTTAACTTACAACTTAAAACATACAACTTATAACTCTTCTTTAGGCATTATCCTGTTCCAGACAACAATTACCTTTTCACGATGCAGATCGACTTCACTCTCATCCGCTTCACATTGCAGATTTTGCCAGTTTTTCAACTTACGAAAATACCGATAGGCATTGGCCAGATCTGTGGCCTCTTCAGCGCTATACCAGCCAACTATTTTTAATTCGTTTATCAGTTCCAGCGTGGCGGTGTGTTTAATACAGTCTGCATGCTGCTGCGCGTAAATTAACACACCTGCCTGGGTCATGAACTCAATATCAACCAAACCGCCTGCATCCTGCTTGATATCAAAACTGTCTGATTTGCCGGCCAGATGTTTGCGCATTTTTTCGCGCATTTCGACCACTTCCTGCAACAGCTTATCCGGCTCTCGCTCTTGCCTGAGAACCGAACTGCGAATTCTATCAAATTCCTGCTCTATCAGTGTGCTTCCCAGTGAGTTTCCTGTCACATATCTTGCTCTTATTAACGCCTGGTGTTCCCAGGTCCAGGCTTTTTTCTGCTGATAGGTTTCAAAGGCTGCAATACTGCTGACCATCAAACCGGACTGACCATTTGGGCGTAAACGAGTATCAGCTTCATACAGGATACCGGCATAGGTGCGAGTATTCAAAAAATGGATCACCCGTTGTGCCACGCGGGCAAAGAAGCTCTGGTTATCGATCGTCTTTTCACCTACATTTCCCCTACCCTGAGTAACCTGCTTTTCACCCGCGCTATTATGTAAAAAAATAATATCCAGATCCGAGCCATAACCCAGCTCATTGCCACCCATTTTGCCATAAGCAACGATGGAGATAGTAGGCTTAAACACATTGCCATCGATAAGGCAGGTAGGCTCACCGTGTTTTCTGACCATTGCCTGCCAGCATAAATCGATTATTTTTTCTAATAATCCATTGGCTAATTCAGTTAATTGGTCAGAAACCAGCTCTACCGGTTCTGCATAAAACACATCAAGCATGGCAACACTAAATACTGTCTTGCGTTTAAACTGGCGCATTCTGTCCATTATCTGCTCAACATCTTCCTGCATTGCCCCGCCATGCATTTCAACTCTCGCCAGCTCCAGTGCTAATAACTGTTTAATATCATGTCGATCATCATGTTGCTGACGTAACATTTCCACCGAACTCAACAAACTATCGAGCAATATCGGGTATTTAACAAGGCGCTCGGTAAACCATTCACTGGTGGCACAAAGGGTTAACATTTGCAGTTGTATGGTCGGGTATTCATTTAACAAACTGATATAAACCTTACGCCCGGCCAGTGCTTTAATGATTCGACAGACACGATCCAGCAAACTTGTCTGCTCCGGGTAATCTGCACTTTTTTCAACCAGCGACTCCATCAACTGCGCCATCAGGCGAGAACTGTCTCCACTCAGGTGTTTAATTTGAGGACTGGCATGTAAATGCTGCAGCAGCATTTCAATAGCCTTAGCATTGCTGTAACCAAGGTCAAGTAAATATTGTCTCAGGCTATCACCCATGTATTCATCAGTAGAGTGCTCACCGGTAGCGGCTTGCTGCCAGAACAGGGTGAATGCTGTAACACTGGGTTCCGCTGTTTCATCAGTGGGTGTGATCAAATGCTGAAAAACCCGATCAACGGCATTTTGGTGGTTTGCCAATTGTGCTAATAATTCCGACCAGTTTTGTGTGCCCATGGCCAGGTTTAATCGTTGCTGCGATAGCTCGTCATCGGGCAGGGTATGGGTCTGTTTATCATTATGCATTTGCAAACGGTTTTCCAGTTTGCGTAAAAACCAGTAGGCAGCGATAAGTTGATCTACATCGCTCGATTGTAAATAATTTTTGTCAGCTAACAAGGTCAGCACCTTGATAATACTACGGGCACGCAATTCCGGCTCACGACCACCTCGGATTAACTGCAGTGTTTGACCGATAAATTCAATTTCCCGTATGCCACCTTTGCCCAATTTGACATTATTGCTCATGCCTTTACGTTTCATTTGCGCGTTAATCATCGCTTTCATTTCACGTATTGAATCGAGCATGGAAAAATCAAGATAACGCCGATAAACGAACGGTGTTAGCATGGCTAGCAGATACCCTCTGTCGCAGTCGCGCCCAGTAATCAATTTCGCTTTTATCATGGCGTAACGTTCCCAGTCACGCCCCTGCAACTGGTAGTACTGCTCGATGCCAGAAAAACTCATCGCCATTGGACCGCTTTCACCAAACGGTCTTAATCGAGTATCAACACGATAAACGAAGCCTTCAGCAGTTACATCATTCAGTACTTTAACCAGCTTGCGGATCACTGCCAGATAAAACTCATAAAACGATTTTCGGCGTGGGCCGGTGGTTTCTCCATTCTCGGTAAAACTGAAAATTAAATCGATATCTGAGGAAAAATTAAGCTCACCGCCCCCCATTTTTCCCATGGCAAAAACCAGCAGTGGCAACTCTTCACCATCGGCATCAACAGGCATACCAAAAATCTCTGCCTGCTGCTGCTCCAGATGTTGCAAGACCACTGCAACCACGGCTTCAGCAAAATCGGTTAGCTCCTGAAGAATCGTTTTTATGTCAGCCAGCGCATTTAAATCACGCCAGGCGATACGCAGCATTTCCTGCTGACGCAATACGCGCAGTGTTGACATTAATTCATTATCGTCTTTAGCGGTGGTGACAATTTGATTAACTAATTCCCTGTAGTTTTCGATGCTGCGGCCTGTGGCAAAACCCTCTGCCTCTAATTTATAATAAATCGCCGGGTAACGAATACAATTACGTGCCACAAAATCACTGCACGCCCAGGTTTTGCCCAACTTTTCCAGCTCTATGGCCTGATCCGGGTTTATGTCTTTTTCAGCACACGACTTACACCAGTCAAACCAGAAGTTTTCTACGATTGAATGCAGCGATGACGGAACATGACTCAGGAGTTCAGCGGGGAGATTATTGTCTTTGCTCATTTGTTGTTTGCCTTCAGCTGACAGAAGGCACATAGTACTTTATTGTGCCATTGTTGCAACAAACAATGTGCGAGTAAACAGCGATAGCAAACTAAAATGTAACTACTCAGCATGTTGCAGACTAATCTTTATTTATAGTCCGCGAATAACGCAAAATACGCGAAAAAAAACATTACCTTGTTTAGTGCGGCTGAACACAAAATTATTATTTTTGTAACTACTCAGTGAATTTATTTTTTTGCCTTTCATCAATAAATTTTTACCACAAAGCCCACGAAGGGCACGAAGTTAAATATTTTTTAAGCATAAACATGGCTAAAGTAGACATTTTCTGCATTACAATAACTTTTTAGACTTCCCTTCGTGTACTTCGTGAGCTTCGTGGTGATAATCTATTTATTTTTTGTGTACGCTGAGTAGTTACACTACACTAGACTCTTCACAAACAATGTGCGGGAAGGATCCTGGATCACCTGCCTAACCAAATATTCCTTTCAAGATATAAAAGAACAAAATAGCCAGAACGGCACCAGCCGGCAAAGTCACCACCCATGACATGAAAATATTGCGCACCACACGCATATCTATAGCGCCAATACCGCGTGCAAAACCCACACCTAACACAGCGCCAACCAGAGTTTGCGTGGTGGAAATAGGAATACCAGTAAAGGATGCCAGCACCACCACCCCCGATGCAGAAATTTCTGCGGCAAAACCACGGCTGGGGGTTAACTCGGTTATTTTTTTACCCACGGTGGCAATCACTTTATAGCCAAAGGTTGCCAGACCAATCACGATACCTATACCACCCACCAGCAGCACCCAGCCAGGCAGAATAGATTCAGAGACAACCATGCCCGATTGTGCGGTACTTATCACTGCTGCCATCGGACCAACCGCATTGGCGACATCATTGGAACCGTGGGCAAACGCCATCGCTGACGCGGTAAAGATCATCATCACCGCAAAAATACGCTCTACATTGGCAAAATGGAATTTTTTATCGGCTCTGGGATCAATTTTTACTCTTCTTATCAGGTAGGAGCCAAGTAACGCCAACACGACACCGGTAATGGCTGCATACATAAAAGCATCAGGTGCATCAACATCCAGGCCAACGTGTTTCAAACCTTTTTTGATGGTGACCAGAGCAATCAGAAAACCGACCGAAAACAGGTAATAAGGACCGTATTTAATGGCATTTTCAATCGGGTTTTCCGTGTTCAGTATCAGTTTCTGGATGCTTCTAAACACTAAAAAAGCAAGTGTACCCGCCAGTATGGGTGATACCACCCAGCTCAACACAATGGTGCCTACCTTGCCCCAGTTAACCGCCTCCATGCCAATACCCACTGCAGCAAAACCAACCACCGCACCAACTATGGAATGTGTGGTTGAAACCGGCCAGCCTTTGTATGATGCTACCGCCAGCCAGGTGCCGGCAGCGAGTAAAGCCGCCAGCATGCCCCAGATTAAAAGATCAGGATTGCCAGCAAAAGCATCGGCTTCGATAATACCCTTACGAATGGTTTTGGTGACTTCACCACCCGCCAGATAGGCACCGGCAAACTCAAAAATAGCCGCCAGAATGACTGCCTGTTTTATGGTTAACGCCTTAGAACCCACCGAGGTAGCCATTGCGTTGGCGACATCATTGGCACCGATGCCCCAGGCCATAAACAGGCCAAACACACCAGCCAGGATTAAATAAATCGTCATTTGATCCATAACAACTCTACCTCGACAACTCTACCTTGCCAACATTAACTGTAAACGACTTCCCACTCCCTGAGATTTATCTGCCACCACACCGGTAGCCTCAATGATTTTGTATAAAAACATGACTTCAATCGGCGGCAAATCATTTTCTATTTCAAAAATTTTATGACGAATAGCCGACTGTAAACTATCAGTATCACTTTCAATTTCATCCAGTTTGGTAATCATGTCGGTAACGATTTGAATTTCACGACCACTAAAACCGGTTTCAACCAGTTCATCAAATTCGTTGATGGCTTTTTTTGCCTGTTTACAGGCTGCAACACAACGTGTCACAAAACGAATATAATCTTCGTGGATGGTTTCAGGCAATATCATGTGACGCCCGACAATGGTACCGGCGATATCTTTGGCTTTATTGGCGATGCTGTCCTGCATCAGCAGCACTTCCAGCAAATCCTGGCGTGACACTGGCATAAACAAACCTTTTGGCAAATTCAGCCGCAATGCTTTTTTCAGTACGTCTGCGTCCTGTTCCAGATTTGAAATAAGTTGCTGGCGTTTAGCGACTTCATCCCAGTCTTCACTGACAACCGCATTAAATAAAGGGATCAACTCAGATGCACATGCATAAACTTTAGACATATGCTTTTGCAGAGGGCTGACTGGCGAACTGCCAAAAATCCCACTCATATAACCACCTGTGGCCATCTTAT
>CAZALW010000091.1:0-10639 GCA_964485705.1 uncultured Thiotrichaceae bacterium | reverse complement strand
AAAAAAATAATAATTGCTTTGCTCTGTTTGAGCTTTACCTCGCTCGCCCAGGCAGTATTAAAAATTGATATTACTGAAGGTTTTGAAGGTGCGTTACCGATTGCGGTTATTCCTTTTGCCTGGCATGACAGCGCAAAAGTACATAATGCTGATGTTTCTGCCATTATCGTATCTGATTTGGCGCGAAGCGGAAAGTTTTCACCGGTTGCTGAAAAGGATCTAATCGCACGTCCGCAAAAACTGGCCGATGTGCACTATAAAACCTGGCGTATTGCCGGTATGGATCATATAGTGATCGGCAGCGTAACAGCGCAGGCGAATGGCATGTATCAGGTGCAATTTCGATTAATTGACATATTAAAAGCCAAGCAGGTGCTGGGTTATTCTTTTTCGGCAACAAAAGATACCTTACGTGATGTTTCACACCAGATCAGCGATTATATTTTTAGCCACATTACAGGCTTGCCAGGTGCTTTTGCCACGCGTATTGCTTACGTTACCTCTATTCGCAGTAAAGCAGGCATAAGTTCGCGGTTACAGGTGTCCGATACTGATGGCTATAACCCGCAAACTTTGCTGGCTTCCGATCAACCGATTATGTCACCGGCGTGGTCACCGGATGGTTCTCAAGTCGCTTATGTTTCATTTGAAAGTGGTCAGGCTGAAATCTTTACCCATAATATACGTACCGGCGCACGTAAGAGTGTGGCAAAATTTCCGGGATTAAACGGCGCGCCAGCCTGGTCGCCAGATGGTAAAAAACTGGCAATGACGCTGTCAAAAGATGGCAATCCGGATATCTATATTTTAAATCTGGCTAACAATAAATTGCAGCGAATAACCAGTCACTGGTCTATTGATACCGAGGCAGTCTGGATGGTGGATGGAAAATCAATTATTTATACATCTAGCCGTACAGGCAAGCCGCAGTTGTATAAGCAATCGGTAGTCAATAAATCAAAACCTGAGCGCCTGACTTTTGAGGGCAGGTATAATGCCAGTGCCAGTGTTTCGGTGGATGGTAAGCATATTGCATATGTACATGGTGAAGGCAATATTTATCGTATTGCGATTTTGGAGCTGGCGACAAAATCATCAAGAATTTTAACCGATGGCCCGCTTGACGAATCACCTGAATTTGCACCGAATAACAGCATGATTCTGTTTGCATCACAGGAAAAGCGTCAGGCTGTGCTTGCCGCAGTATCGGTTGATGGACGCCAAAAACAACGCCTTGCTTTTTCTGATGGCGAAGTACGAGAGCCGTCATGGGCCGCTGTCCGTTACTAAAAGACGTAAGCAATTAATAGAGGTGCTCTAAGATAGTTACTTCTAAAATGAGAAAAAATTCTGAAAAAATAACAATGAGGTTTTTTAGATGAAAAAAATATTATTTATATCAATGTTGGTACTGCTTATAAGTGCCTGTGGTGACAGAATAAAACCAGATGATGCAGGCGTCAACAATAATGTCAACACTGACGAAAACGCAGATGATGGTGCAACAGCCGGTGGTATTGATGATGGTGCTGGCTTTGGCGGGGTAGCGTTAGAGGGTGGTAAACTGATCTCGTATGATGAAAATGCGATAAATGACCCGAATAATGTACTGTCAGAAAAAATTGTTTATTTCGCTTTTGATAGTAATGTCGTCGGTGATGACTTTATTGAACTGGTTAAGCACCATGGTAAATATCTTTCATTTAATGTAAATGCCAGTGTGCGTCTGGAAGGGCATGCGGACGAGCGAGGTACACGTGAGTATAATATTGCTTTAGCTGAGCAACGTGCAATATCGGTCAGGCAAATGATGTTATTTGAGGGGGCGACAAAGGATCAGATTACTGTTATAAGTTTTGGTGAGGAAAAACTAGTTTCTTTCGGTCATGATGAAGAATCCATGAGTTTGAATCGCCGGGTAGAAATCATTTACCAATAAGATGATTGAATAAAAATTCGGCAGTAGTAGCACACGGACATGCTGTTTATAAGCTAAGGATAAGGTTGCTAACACATTGCTTAAATACCTGCCATACACGGCAGTAAGTGAAGATGACAAGAATGAAAGACAAGATGAAAAAAATTGGCAAGATAAAAAAAGTGGGTTTTGCTGTTTGTGCAGTGTTCATCGCAGGTAATGTTATTGCTGCAGATGCTGCCACAGCAAAGCTGAGTGATCAGCAGCGTATCATGCGGCTTGAACGTTTACTTGATTCAGATATTTTACGTGAACAGACGTTAACCATGCAGTCATTACGTGAAGAAATTTCTGCATTGCGGGAGCAGGCTGAGCAGCAGGAATTCGCGCTTGAAAACATGAAGCAACGGCAGCGTAATTTATACCTGGATATGGATCGGCGTATAAATAATGTTGAAGCAGGTGGGCGTAACAATGCCAGAGTTGCTGCTCCAGTTCCACCGCCTGGGCTTGCAACTCCTGCTACCGCTGCCGTTGATAAAGATGGTCAGCAAGCTTATTCAAAAGCCTTTGCGTTATTAAAAGAAGGCCGCTACCAGCAATCCATTAAGGCGTTTGAAGCTTTTAAAGTCAGCTATCCGAACAGTAAATATGCAGATAATGCGCAGTACTGGTTAGCTGAAGCCTATTATGTTTCACGTGAATATAAAAAAGCATTAACCGCATTTCAACAACTTATTGCGCAGTATCCGGAAAGCTCAAAAAATTCAGGAGCGCGTTTGAAAATTGGTTACGTCTATTTTGAATTGAAAAACTGGTCAGCCGCTCGTGATGCACTGCAGCAGGTTATTACTTTATACCCTGATACCACGGTAGCTAAAAAAGCCAATGAACGTATGCAGCGAATCAAACGTGAAGGGCATTAGTTGCCGTTATCATTATTGCTCCACGTTTCCGTCATTGTGTCGTTGTAGTGTCTGATCATCAATTGAAGCCGCAAACCCAAGTGTTACCCAAGGCACTACAGTCACGCCTGAAAATCACCGAAATATTTCACTCCCTGCAAGGTGAAGCGCGTAATGTCGGTTTACCAACGGTTTTTATCCGATTGACCGGTTGCCCACTACGTTGTGATTATTGTGACACAGCATATGCCTTTTCTGGCGGTGAGTGGATGGATATAGAAAGTATTGTCAGTAACGTCAAACAATATAAAACCAGGCATATTACTGTTACTGGTGGTGAGCCGCTGGCGCAAAAAAGCTGCACAACACTACTTAATCAATTATGTGACCTGGATTATGATGTGTCTTTAGAAACCAGTGGTGCTATTTTGCTCGATCAGGTTGATAATCGCGTGGTTAAAGTCGTTGATGTGAAGACGCCTGCGTCAAAAGAAGAAGACAAAAACAAGTTTGAAAACTTCATGTTTTTAAATGCACAGGATCAGATCAAATTTGTCATCTGTGATGAAAACGATTATCGCTGGAGCAAACAACTTATAAAAAAATATAAGCTTGAAAGTAAGTGTGAAATTCTGTTTTCACCGAGTCATGATCAGCTGGATGCTTTAATGCTTGCTAACTGGATATTAGGAGATAAATTGAATGTGCGTTTTCAAATACAGTTGCATAAGTATCTTTGGGGCGATAAACCCGGGGTTTAATTAATTACTAATTACGAATTACTAATGAAAACACCGCGTTGTAAGGTATGGGGTTTTCTTTTAATTCGTAATTAGTAATTAGTAATTAATTAACCATGTCTAAACAAAACAAATCATCAAAAGCCATTATATTGTTATCAGGTGGTCTGGACTCGGCTACCGTGCTGGCTATTGCCAGTCAGGAGTTTGAGTGCCATGCGATAAGTTTTAATTATGCACAGCGAAGCCTGTCTGAGATTAATGCAGCGTCGCGGCTGGCTGAATTAAATGCCGCAAGCCATCAAATTATTCATATAGATAATGGTGTGATGGCTGGTTCAGCATTAACTGACGATACTATCCCTGTTCCGGTAGCGTTAACAAGTGGCATCCCGGTAACTTATGTTCCTGCGAGAAACACATTGTTTTTATCTCATGCACTGGCAGTAGCAGAAGTTCTGTCTTCACAGGATATATTCATTGGTGTTAATGCGGTTGATTATTCCGGTTATCCAGATTGTCGTCCTGAATTTATTCGTGCATATGAGAGCATGGCTAATTTGGCAACAAAAGCTGCTGTTGAAGGCAAGTTATTAACTATTCATACTCCGTTAATAGATAAGAGCAAAGCAGAAATTATCAGAATGGGTTTGAAGCTAGGGGTTGATTATTCTCATACAGTGTCCTGTTATCAGGCCAATGCTGAGGGCGAGGCTTGTGGAGGCTGTGATTCCTGTCAATTACGTCGAAAAGGATTTAATAAAGCTGGGGTGAGTGATCCAACGCGCTATTTTTAAGTAGTTTCTCAATAAGTTGTGGCAATATAGGGTTTTTCATCCTTTGGTTCGTAAATGCCACCGTAGAGACAGGGCAAGCCCTGTCTCTACTTTCAAAACCATATACTGTCACGACTTATTGAAAGCTACATTTTTAAGTGATATCTTGCTGATAAATATTGTTTTTTAGTGCAACACCATGTAAAATTCGCGCCTTCTTGTTATGATGTTCTTCACAGAATTGAGGGAACATAAAGAAAAAATATGGGCCGTTAGCTCAGTTGGTAGAGCACCGGACTTTTAATCCGATGGTCGAGCGTTCAAGTCGCTCACGGCCCACCATATATAAATCGCTATTCTTGCGTATTAAAGCAGCAGTAGCAACAAAAAAGCCCCGAACAATAATGTTCGGGGCTTTTTTGTTTAAGAATTAAATTTCAGATTAGTTGCTGAAATTACTTCCGTTGGCTTGGGCCATTTATTTCCAGACCATTACTCATGTAGGTGTGGTAGTACTCAAGTGCATTGTATTCATCACTCTGGGCTTTAAATGGTTTGGCGCGTACTTGTTTGTTACAGCCGGCATAACGGCGCTGTATCGTACCCATGCCTGCCCACTTATTACGATAAACAGGGAAGCCTGATGTCTGGCCAAAACCAGTGCTTAAAATGTCAGCGCGGATTTTACTACCAGAGTAGTAATAATGGCAGTCAGCGCAAGCCATATTTAACTGTCCGCGTTTTGACCAGAAATGTTTTTTACCGCGATTATAAGCAGCAACTGCTTTTGCATCGTTAGGTACTTTTATATTGATTATCTGGCCGCGAGACAGTGATGCTAAATAAGCGCTGATTTCAGTGATTTCGCCTTTTTTCCATTTTAGCTTTTTCTCACCGTTGTCAGTACGACATTTATTGATTGCGCCTTCCAGCGTAATAACTTTACCCTTGTCGGTATCAAAATAAGGATAATTTTGTTTTATGCCTTTTTTGTAGTTAGGAAAGCAGTCTGCATAACTCTTACCGTTTGCAAATTTTTTGTGGAACTTTCCTTCGCCGTCATCAACCGCGATTTCGTATGAAGGGAATTCTTCAAATTCTATCCACTGCTCACGTGAAGCAGCATCTAGCGCGTAAACGCCATTAATAAAGTCATTCTGCGGTACGTTAGGAAATTTATTCGTAAAGTACGCGCGGAATGCTTTTAGGTCATCATCTGGTGTTGCTTGAGCTGCTAATGGAGTTGCAGCAATCAGCATGACAGATAATGCAGTAGCAATTATTTTCATAGTTAACCTCTTTTGTTATGCCTGCACATCATTGAGATAATGTTTATTAGGCGCTTGATTCAAGTGCTTAACTAAAGCGTTAAATTAGTAATTGTTCAGATCACCCAGTAGTGGTTTCATATCAAGGCAAAAAATTAGTTTACAAGTGCCACTATGCCTATGTATGGTCAATTTTTTGGCGCGGGGATGCTGCCTTCATGGGTGATCTGAATGGTTGCTTCAATTACTTCATTTTAGCTTCGGTTGAGTCGCTTTTACCCGTATTATCCACCCAGCTAATTTTTATCATGTCGCCTGACCTAGCGCCGGAGAATGAAAAAGAAAGGAAAGGGTTTTTGGAAATGGTCGCATTCCACTGTGCATTCAATACGGTGTTGCCACCATGTTCACAAACGACTTCCTGTATGAACCTGGCAGGGATGAACTTACCGGATTTCTTGTCCTTACGCAGGCCGGTTTCCATTGGGTGGCTGATTAAGCATTTTACTTTTGCTTCGCCTTCTTTGACCTTTGCGCGTACTTTAATTGATGATTTTGCCATCTTAAATATAACCTCTTAATTGTTATGCTTAACCGCCACAACCGCCGATTGTGACTTTAACGTTTTTGGTAGTGCTATACAGTTTGCCGCCGGCTTTTACAACAGCGGTGACATCGGATGTTTTACCCATTTTAATACGGGTAGAAACAAAACCCTTTGTATTTGCACCAAGGATAAAAGTTGCAGCTAATGGTGTGCCGTTTTCTGCAACAATGATGCTGATGGATTCAGTGTTGGCAATTTTGCTGGTTACCGTTACAGGTACAACCGCACCATTTTCAGCGATATCCGGTGCTTTTAGTTTAATGTCACCGCTTTGTGTTGTACCTGAGCTGCCAAGTGAAGCTTGCAGAGCAGCGTTAGCATCTTTTGCTTCAAAAGCCGCTTTAGGCCATGCAGCCAAAACGGCTTTCGGGGTTAATAATCCAGCACTTATTGCGATGCCTGTTGCACCAGCAACAAAAGTGCTTTTTAGTAGTACTCTTCGATTCTGATTCATCTAGTCTTACCTTTTGAACTTTTATAGTGTGTGAATGAATTTTGTTACCAAAGTGATTTCACTATTAGACATCACATTGTGAGGGCCATATGGAATCATGATGGTATTCGGGTTGTTTTTGCGAGAGTCGTATATCTGCGCACGAAGTTTATCGTAGTCAGGAAAACGCGCTTTCATGGCGATTAACGGTGGCCCGATATTGCCGGCTAGTTCGCCACCTGAAATTTGATGGCAGGCCAGGCAATTACCTTTTTTTCTATCAAATGCTAATGATTTGCCTTTGGCAAGATCAGTGGCTTCATCAGCGCTGGCAATAGTGGGTGCAAACCCAAGGCAGCCGACGAGTGCAGCGATAGATGCAGTAGTGGTTAGTATATGTGCGGTTAGCCGCATTCCTTCTTCCTCCAAATAGTTTTTTTGTAGCAATATATTCGCAATTGAATATGGGTATATAGCATACTCTATAAGTGATATAAGGCAAAGTTTTTTATAGAAAAAAACAATCGCTTATGTGGATTGTTGTTATGTCGGAAGCGTAAACAAAATATAAGTATCCACTAATGTATATGCTCCAGGTGGTGGTCAAAGCTGGTTTTTATGTTGTTTCATTATGTTTTTTAACTCCTTTTTTGCAGCAATCAGTCGTTGTTTGGTTGACGGGCTTATATTGTCCTGTTGCAGTGCGTTGTCGAATTGTTGTATGGCAAGCTCAATATACCCCTGACGTGCGTACTGGTTGCCGGTGGACTCTAAGGCTGCGCTAATCTGGCCATTGGAAAAATACGCCCGGGCTAATGCTTTATGGACTACGGCATGGTCATGTACCTGTAATTGTTTTTTTAACAGGGCGATGCTTTTGTCTGGTTTTTTATTGTGATTAAGTGCCTCTACGTAAGCCATCGTGACAGGTAAGTAACCAGGATACAGGTTTGCTAATGTGCTTAACGTTTCCAGTGCTTTTTTATCCTGTTTGTTGACGGTGTAGGCTTCAGCTAACGCGAGACGAATCCAGGGGTGTTTATCTTTTTCCAGTAGCTGGCTTAAAATTTGTATGGCCAGGTCGGCTTTATGTAAACGAATAGCGGCCAGTGCTTTTTGATATTGGCCTACCAGTCCATCACCAATAACCTCATCATCAAGATAGTATTCAGGCTGCTTGCTGAGCAGCACAACAAGGCGGGCTTTGCTGAGCTGGAAATCTAGATTGTCTTTTGGTAAGGTTTCATCTTTTTTCGTTAAACGGTTTTTGGCTTCAGAGACACGGTTGCTGCTTAACGGGTGAGTACGCAAATATTCCATGCCGCCATCCGGGCTCTTATTCAGTAAGATTTCAAAGAATTCAACCATGCCTTGCGGATTAATGCCAGTATCCGCAAGAATACCAATGCCGACACGGTCAGCTTCATACTCATTATTACGCGTGAAGTTGATTGAAGATTGTGCGTTGCCGGCAATGCCTGATAACAGAACAGCCTGCCCCGCCTGAGAATCCTGTGTGCCGATTAAAATTGCGGCTATCAAGGTGGCAATAGTCAGCGCAGTAGACTGGCCTGAATTGTCAAACGCACGAGCCAGGTGGCGTTGAGAAACGTGGGCGATTTCATGTGCCAGCACGCCAGCGAGCTGGCTTTCATTTTTTGATTCCAGAATCAGCCCGGTATGTATGCCGATGTAACCAGCAGGGCCGGCAAAAGCGTTTATTGAGGGCGCTTTAATAATGAAAAAATGAAACTCATCACCCGCAGCACTCGAATGTGAAGCCAGGCGTTGGCCAAGGCTGTTAAGGTAGTCGTTTATCTGTAGGTCATCAATAAAAACCAGATTGGCGCGTAAAGAACGGTAAAAAGCCAGCCCGAGTTGTTGTTCTTCTTTACTGCTAAAACTGTCCAGTGTCGGGTCGCCTAAAACGGGCAAATTAGCAAGTGTGCTTGATGTTGTTAAAAGTGCAAGCAATATAAACAGCTTAACTGCGATGTTTTTAAAAAGTAATTTAATGAGATTGATGAGTAACATTATATAAATTTGTGGAGATATTTTATTCTTAAAGTGTATCAAAAGCTATTCAGAGGGTGAGACCTTTGTATGTAGCATCATTTGGATTACTGTCATCTCGACCAGAGGGAGAGATCTTGTACTACCGCTGTATAAGATCTCTCCCTCTGGTCGAGATGACAGTGTGTAGGTTGGGGTGAGGCACGAACCCCAACGAATATCGATGCTGTTGATGCTACTGTTGGGGTTCGTGCCTCACCCCAACAGCTTAAATTAGAAAGCCGACATTGTTATGAAATATTCAGCTAACTTATAGATGTTATTAATTGCACAAAGTTGCACTTAAATAAATACATAAAATGTCAAAGAAAGCCAGTTTATTAATTGACATGTGTCATGTTTACAATTATCTTATGGTCGCATAATTGAGCGTAAATAAAACTCAGCAATAATCAATAATTATAAATAGATAGTCGTAACAGGCTACAAATCTGCCGTTGGAGGTATAAATAGTGAGAACATCTGTAAAAAAATCGCTTTTGGCCATAGCCGTGTCAAGCGTACTGGTTTCGCCCGTGGTTAACGCAACGAATGGATATTTTATGCATGGAGTGAGTACGAAAGAGAAAGGCATGGCTGGCGCGGGTGCTGCTTTCTCTCAGGATGCGCTGGCATCAGCAACCAATCCGGCTGGCATGGCATTTGTAGGCGAGCGTTTAGATGTAGGCCTGTCGGTGTTTAGCCCTTCACCGCGTAGTTATACGGTTACGGGTACGCTACAGGCTCCTAATCCGCCGATGATGCCTTTGGGTAGTGGTATAAATGCAACACCTGGCGTTGAATATGAAAGTGACAGTGATTTCTTTTTTATTCCGAATATTGGTTATAACTGGCAGATAGATGACACCACTACCGTGGGTGTGGCGGTTTATGGAAATGGTGGCATGAATACCGACTATCCGGCATCATCAACGCCTGGTGGTGCAGGTACTTTTGGTGATGGTACAACGGGAATCAATCTGGAGCAGGCATTTTTTAATGTCAGCATTGCCAATAAAATAAGCGATAAACATGCGATTGGTGCCAGTGTGCTACTGGTAGGGCAGAAATTTTCTGCTAAAGGTTTGAATGGTTTTGGTGCTGCCGGTTTTTCTGTTGATCCGGCGAATCTGTCCAGTGGAAAAGATGATACCGCTATTGGTGTTGGGCTTAAGTTCGGTTATCAGGGTGAAGTTAGTGATGGTGTCCGTGTTGGCGCGAGTTACCAGTCAAAAGTGAAGATGAGTGATTTTGATAAATATGCTGGTCTGTTTGTGAATGGTGGAAATTTTGATACACCTGTTACCTATACTATCGGTATTGCTATTGATGTGGGGTCATCCGGTGTGATTGTGGCGGATGTTCAGGAAATCAAATACAGTGGTGTGGCTTCTATTTCGAATCCTTTGTCTAATTTGTTTCTCTTCTGTAATCCGGGGGATGCGACAGGTTGTTTGGGTGGTACTAATGGTGCAGCATTTGGCTGGGAAGACATGACGGTTTATAAAATTGGTTATCAGATTGATGTGGGTAGCAGCACTTTGCGTGTGGGTTATAGCCACGCAGATCAGCCGATTCCTGAATCTGAAGTATTTTTTAACGTGTTAGCGCCTGCTGTGATTGAAGAACATATAACATTGGGCTGGACAATGCGTGTGGGTGATAATCAGGAGTTTAATATTGCCGGTATGTATGCGCCAAGTAATTCTGTTAAGGGTGCTAATCCATTAGATGGCGGCTCAACACAAATCGAAATCGAGATGTCTCAGTGGGAAGTTCAGGCAGGATGGGCCTGGAGGTACTGAGTTAATCTTTTTTGGCATGATAAAAAAGACCCGGGATTGGGTCTTTTTTTATGCCCAGGCATGTTGTCATCTCGACCTCAGGGAGAGATCTTATACCTCGGAGAACAAGATCTCTCCCTGAGGTCGAGATGACAA
>CAZALW010000090.1:0-10645 GCA_964485705.1 uncultured Thiotrichaceae bacterium | reverse complement strand
GCGTGGACTACCAGGGTATCTAATCCTGTTTGCTCCCCACGCTTTCGTACCTCAGTGTCAGTATTGGTCCAGGGGGCCGCCTTCGCCACTGGTATTCCTCCTAATATCTACGCATTTCACCGCTACACTAGGAATTCTACCCCCCTCTCTCGTACTCTAGCCTGGCAGTATTGAATGCAGTTCCCAGGTTGAGCCCAGGGCTTTCACATCCAACTGACCAAGCCGCCTACGCGCGCTTTACGCCCAGTAATTCCGATTAACGCTTGCACCCTCCGTATTACCGCGGCTGCTGGCACGGAGTTAGCCGGTGCTTCTTGTATTGCTAACGTCAAGGTTTAAGGTTATTAACCAAAAACTTTTCCTCACAATTGAAAGTGCTTTACAACCCGCAGGCCTTCTTCACACACGCGGTATTGCTGCATCAGGCTTGCGCCCATTGTGCAATATTCCCCACTGCTGCCTCCCGTAGGAGTCTGGGCCGTGTCTCAGTCCCAGTGTGGCTGATCGTCCTCTCAGACCAGCTATAGATCGTTGCCTTGGTAGGCCATTACCCCACCAACTAGCTAATCTAACGCAGGCTCATCTAATAGCGTCAGGTCCGAAGATCCCCAACTTTCCCCCGTAGGGCGTATGCGGTATTAATCCGGATTTCTCCGGGCTATCCCCCACTATAAGGCAGATTCCTACGCGTTACTCACCCGTCCGCCACTCGTCAGCGCAAAGCAAGCTTTGCCTGTTACCGTTCGACTTGCATGTGTTAAGCATACCGCCAGCGTTCAATCTGAGCCATGATCAAACTCTTCAGTTTAATACTCTCAAATTTTATTTCTTGCAGGTAACTTGTTCTTTGAGAAACAAGAAACGCTGTTGCTAGTTTAAAAGCCACTATCCAAAATTGCTTCTGAAATCGTGGCAATTGCCTAGCTTGTTTCTTGACCTCGCCAACGCAAGCACCCACACAAACTATCTAATCCAAATTGTAAAAGAACATTTGCTACCGCCTTGATTATAAAGCGTTTTTGTTAGCTTTGCCTCTGATAAAAACAGAAACTAGAAACAAATAATTCGGTGTAGCAAAGAAGCGAAAGTTTAACAGTTTTTCAATCTGTATGGCAAGTGTTTTTTGAAATTAATTTCTGTTTCCAGAGATCGTTCTGTTTCAAAAAACGCTGCCTCCCAACGCAGGACGCGCATAATACATAAAACTTATACGTGTGTACAGAACTAATTCAAAAAAAGTGAAAAAAAGTGTTTAAGCAGCATAAAAACGTGTTTTTTTGTGTATTTTACCCTCTGCTTTGCCTTACTATTAATTAATACTACCTTGTCCGCATAATCTAATCGTCATAAACACAATGAGTAAAACGATAAATAATAATAAAAACCTTCTCAACCAGGAAAACAGTCCTTATTTATTGCAGCACGCTAATAATCCTGTGTACTGGCATCCCTGGAATAAAAACGCGTTGGCGCTCGCTAAACGACACAATAAACCTATATTGCTCTCGATTGGATACTCTGCCTGTCACTGGTGTCACGTTATGGCAGATGAGTCTTTTGAAGACATCGAGACGGCGAGGGTGATGAATGAGCTCTTTATTAATATTAAAGTCGACAAAGAGGAACGCCCCGATCTCGACAAAATCTATCAAAATGCACATTCATTATTAACTGAACGCCCTGGAGGCTGGCCACTGACTGTGTTTCTCTCACCAGAAACACAGATGCCACTATTTGCCGGCACCTATTTCCCCAGGCAAGCAAAACATGGTTTACCTGCTTTTCAGTCCCTGCTACACCAGATCAGCGAGATATGGCAATCCAGACAGCCGGATATCCAGCAGCAATCCAGCTCATTGCAATCAACTTACCAACACGTATATGAAACATCGAAACCTGTTGATGACGAATTCAACTTTACAGCGATTGATATTGCACGCAATCAGATCGAAAAACAGTTTGACCCTGTTTACGGCGGTTTTAGTGATGCACCCAAGTTTCCTCACCCATCTATTATTGAATTTTCCATAAAACACTGGTGCCACACTCAGAAAAACCTGCAGACCGACCCTCGTATATTGCATTGTGCTCTCTATACTTTAGAGAAAATGGCCGATGGCGGCATTTTCGATCACCTCGGTGGCGGTTTCTGCCGTTACTCCACAGATAAGCTCTGGATGATTCCACATTTTGAAAAAATGCTGTACGACAACGGCTCAATGTTGTCTCTATATAGTCAGGCATGGAAGTTGAATTCTGGTTTGCTTTTTTTTGATGCAGCCACTGAAACAGCCGACTGGGTAATTCGAGAAATGCAATCACCTGATGGCGGCTATTATTCAGCTCAGGATGCCGACTCAGATGGTCATGAAGGCCAATTCTTTGTCTGGTCTAAAGCAGAGATGACCACACTATTAAAGAATGCCGTCAACCAGGACAATATCAGCCTTACTGGCACAGCGTATTTTAAAGAACGGTTCGGTCTGAACCTGGAGGCTAATTTTGAAGAATCCTGGCATCTACACGGCTACATCAGCGAAACAATACTAGCTAACGAACACAACATAAACAGTGAAGTTTTACATAACCAGTTACAGCAAATTCGACAATACTTATTCCACCAGCGAAAACACCGACTGCCCCCTGATACCGACACAAAAATATTATGCGCATGGAACGGCTTAATGATTCACGGCATGGCTGTCACCGGCCGTCTTCTGGGACAGCCGCAATACACAGAATCAGCAAAACGAGCAGCTTATTTTTTAAAAAATGACTGCTGGAAAAATAACCGGCTATTTGCCAGCGTCAAGGATGGTAGCGCTTCGCTTAATGCTTATGTCGATGATTATGCTTTTCTTATTTATGGATTGCTTGAGCTACTGCAGAGCCAGTGGGATAATGAGCTCTATAACTGGACACTGCAACTGGCCGATCAATTACTTAGTGACTTTGAAGATACCAACTACGGAGGCTTTTACTTTACCAGCCACCAACATGAAGATTTGATTCAACGCTTAAAAAGCTTTAGCGATGATGCTATTCCTGCCGGTAACGCTATCGCAGCACTGACTTTAAACCGACTAGGTTATCTGTCTGGCAAACCACGCTATATTGATGCTGCTAAAAACTGCCTGAAATCAGCGTACACCTCTATAACACAGGCCCCCCTTTCACACTGCGCTTTATTAAATGCGTTAAGAGAACATTTAACACCGCCCAAAATCCTCATCATCAGAAGCCCGGCTGTAGAACACATCAACAATCAGATTAATAGTGAAAAAAACTGGCAACAAGTCACACAACAGTATTATCTGCCCGATACGCTGATCTACACAATCCCAAATGATCAGACACCACACTCAAGCCTGGCAGAAAAAATACCTGGTGAAAATAACACAGCTATCGCCTACCCCTGTGAAGGTTTCAAATGCCAGAAGCCGATAAAAACTCTGTCCAAACTCCATACCTATCTTGAGAATAACAGTTATCGCGTTTAGGAATAAGTCACTAAAAAGCGCCTATTAACAGCGAATATGCCGCCTTTTTTAGATTAATTACAAAACAAGCCCAACAAAAGCAATATTAGAGACTTGCCATACTCGATACTTTAGGAGTATGGTTATATCCTCTGAATTATAAATAGTCAGAAGACTGTCTTAAAAACGAAACATTATACGAGGATAAAATCATGGCCGACCAACGTAAACTGACCATCATCGCAACCAAGGGCACCCTGGACTGGGCTTACCCCCCATTCATTCTAGCCAGCACTGCTGCCGCTTTAGGCATGGAAGTCACCATATTCTTTACCTTCTACGGCCTGAACCTGTTAAAGAAAGACACCAGCTCATTAAAAATCACACCCATGGCGGCACCTGACATGCCAATGAAAATGCCATTTGGCCCTCAGTGGCTACGCGACATCGACTTTGGCCCTAAAGTACCAAACGTATTATGGAACATACCGTTTATGGACCCTATCTGCACCAGTTTAATGAAGAAGACCATCAGCAATTGTGGCGTTGCTTCTATCGAAGAACTGCGCGAACTTTGCCAGGAAGCAGAATGCAAATTCCTTGCTTGTCAGATGACCGTTGAATTATTTGGTCACGACCCTAAAAACTTCATTGATGGAATTGAATTTGTTGGCGCTGCGACTTACTTTGAAGAGTCCGCTGACGCTACGCAGTCATTATTTATCTAAACAAGACATTAGAATACACAAAAAAGACCGCGCTCTGGTTTATTCAGGGCGCGGTCTTTTTTTGTGTGAACAAACTCAAAAATATTCGCCGCGGAGACACCGAGTTTTTTTGATTACGGTTTCCTCTCCGTCTCCGCGCCTCTGCGGTGAATAACTTGTTTTGCGCTCTGCCAATACTGTTCAAGAACAGCAACACTACAATCTTCCATCTGTTTACCATCTTCACGTAACAGTTTCTCAACCAACTCGAAACGTGAAATAAATTTGCGATTAGAATCACGCAATGCCTGCTCCGGATTCACCCCCAGATGACGCGAAAGGCTGACACTGGCAAACAGGATATCACCCATTTCGTCAGTAATTTTTTTTTGGTTATCTGCTACACCTATTTCAGCTTTCAGCTCACCAATTTCTTCATTAAGCTTAGCAAACACCGGCGCGATATTGTCCCAGTCAAAGCCATGATGTGCAGCCCGCTTTTGCAATTTTTCAGACCAGCGCAATGCCGGCATCGTTCCGGCTATCCCGTCCAGATAGTTAACAACTTCATTAGGCTGACTTTTTTCGTCTCGTTCTTTTTTCTTATGCTTTTCCCAGTCGTTATTCAATTTTTCTTCATCCCTGGTTTTATCATCAGCAAAAACATGGGGATGACGCGTCACTAGTTTATTGCTTATCCCTGCCACCACATCGGCAAAATCAAACTGATTGTTTTCTGCTGCCATTTGCGCATGAAACACCACCTGAAACAATAAATCACCCAGTTCACTTTTCAAATCATCCATGTCATTACGCTCAATCGCATCCGCCACCTCATAAGCCTCTTCTACCGTATAGGCGGCAATGCTTGAAAATGACTGCTTACTATCCCAGGGACAACCCGTTTCCGGGTTACGCAGATCAACCATAATTTGTAACAACTTTTCAAGTTCATTCATAATGAAAGAGTTCAGCGGTAGTCCGGAAACGATCATTAGCTGACATTAAAGATTAAAAGCATTAGTCCGCGAAGAACGCAAAAGACGCGAAAAAAGCAAAAACAATGTAGGTTTACAGGAATAAAACTTTACTGTTTATATCGACTAAAGCCAGTAATACTACCGCTTATTCAGATATGCCTAAAAAAACAAAAATATTTTCTTTGCTTTTTTCGCGTCTTTTGCGTTCTTCGCGGACTAAAGGTTTTTCAGCTTTGTCAATGTCCGCTAAGTGTCGTAAACCGACATACGAACTAAAGAATATCTTAATATTAAAACTCAAAACGCACGCCAACATGAGCAGAATCATCTACATCATATTCAACATTATCATTAAAAGTCACTTCAAGCTTCCGATAACCCACATAAGCAATTGCACTAGGGGTTATTTCCAGCTCCAGTGCGACGCGATATTCTATTAAACCATCAAAGTCTGAAATATTGGTAATGTCAGGTGCAAAGTAAGCTTCACCCAACACTGCCACAGGTACTTTACTGGGGAGGATGTAACGTACTCGCCCACCTATAGCAATAGCACCACCGTCAACATCTAAAGATACTGTGCCAGGCCCATCCAGGCTACCGATATAGGCCTTAACGCCGACACCAAGATGCAGGCCTTTTACATCACCCTTACTACTACCACTAACTAAAATAGAAGCATTGGCAATAATATCATCTGCTTCATTAATTAATGCACCGAAGCCGATATCCGCACCGCCATAACCAAAAGTGGCGGTTTGTGTTAAAAAAGTCAACTCCGCCGCGTCACTTCCTACACGAAAATCTACGCCTCCGGCGAATGCACCATTAAACGGCGCAAGGAGTGTTGTTATTATCAATGCTTTACGTAGCATACTGTGTTTCACCTCAAGAGTAGATTGATATTATAGTAGTGGATTCTAACATACGGTTTTAATGTAAAATGTAAATCTGTGACAACTAAAACCAGATGATGTGCCAGAATCAGTTCAATATTTTTTTCCTAATATTTTCAGATGAAACATAAACAAGACTTTATAAACCAACTAGCAAATATTCTTCCCGCTAGCCAGCTAATTCACCAGTCAGAAGATTTAAAACCTTATGAATGCGATGCCTTATCTGCTTACCAGAGGATACCAATAGCGGTTACCATTGCTGAAAATATTGAACAGATAAAAGCCATTCTTGCACTTTGTTATGACAATAATGTGCCGGTAGTCGCGCGTGGCGCTGGAACCGGGCTTTCCGGCGGTGCCTTACCGCATAAAGACGGTGTTTTACTGAGTCTCGCCAAACTCAACAAAATACTCTCCATTGATGCACAAAGCCAAACCGCCGTAGTGCAGCCGGGCGTGAGAAACCTGGCAATATCTGAAGCGGTGAAAGAGTTTGGTCTGTATTACGCACCCGACCCATCCTCACAAATCGCCTGCTCAATTGGTGGCAATGTTGCCGAAAATGCAGGTGGCGTTCACTGCCTAAAATACGGCCTTACCGTACACAACATTATTAAGCTCAAGGTACTTACCATGGATGGTGATGAGTTAACACTTGGCTGCGACGCGCTTGATTCACCGGGATACGACTTGCTTGCTATCCTTACCGGCTCTGAAGGACTGCTCGCCATCATCACCGAAATTACGGTAAAACTATTACCCATTCCCGCTGCTGCTAAAGTTTTGCTGGCATCGTTTGATGATATCGCCGTTGCCGGTCAGGCGGTTAGCGATGTCATTGCCAAAGGCATTATTCCTGCTGGCCTGGAGCTGATGGACAACGCTGCACTGAAAGCCGCCGATGATTTTGTCCATGCCGGTTATCCACATGATGCGGCAGCTATTTTATTATGCGAAATTGATGGCTCTGTTGAAGAAGTCAATGACCAGTTAACACAGGCCGAACAAATACTAAAACAATCCGGTGCAAGCCAAATTCAAATTGCCAAAGACGAGGCGCAGCGCTTGCAATTCTGGGCAGGGCGCAAAGCCGCCTTCCCCGCAGTGGGCCGTTTATCACCCGATTATTATTGTATGGATGGCACCATTCCCCGCCATCAAATTGCCAATGTGCTTAAACGCATCAGTGAATTATCCGACGAGTACAGGCAAACTGTGGTTAATGTGTTTCATGCCGGTGACGGCAATCTGCACCCACTCATTTTATTTGATGCCAATAACGAAGGCGAACTGGAGCGCACCGAAGAACTGGGTGGAAAGATACTGGATTATTGTGTTGAAGTTGGCGGTACCATCACCGGTGAACATGGTGTCGGCATTGAAAAAATCAACCAGATGTGTGGTCAGTTCAATAGTGAAGAACTCACTCAATTCCATAACATCAAAATTGCCTTTGATGAAAAACAATTACTTAATCCCGGGAAAAACATACCCACACTACAACGCTGCGCTGAGTTCGGCGCCATGCATGTTCACCATGGCGAACTGCCTTTTCCTGAACTTGAGCGCTTCTGACGCTTCGCGTAATGAAAAATGAAAAATGATTGTAGTAATAATTTACAGCAGCAGGTAGCAACGGCGTTAGATAAAAAAACGTCGCTGCAAATTACAGCGGGCGGCTCTAAATCATTTTATGGCAACCGTGTTGAGGGCGAGGTGATTTCAACGGTCGGTCATACTGGCATTATTGACTACCACCCAAGCGAACTTGTAGTCACGGTTCGCAGCGGCACTTTGCTGAGTGAACTGGAAGCTGAATTAGCGGCCAATAACCAGATGCTGGCGTTTGAGCCACCGCAGCACAGTGCAGAAACAACCATTGGCGGGATTATTGCCTGCGGACTTTCCGGCCCACGCCGTGTCACCTGCGGAGCGGCACGTGACTTTGTGCTTGGCACGACCATCATCAACGGCAAAGCGGAAAAACTGCGCTTTGGCGGTCAGGTAATGAAAAATGTTGCCGGTTATGATGCTTCACGATTAATGGTTGGTGCACAGGGCACACTCGGCATACTGCTGGATATATCACTAAAAGTTTTGCCCGTCAGCAAAGCAGAGATCACACTAAAGCTACAGGTTGAATTAAAAGAGGCTATTAACAGCATACAACAATGGATTAAGCAGGGACTACCCATTAGCGCCAGTTGCTATTATAAAAACACGCTTCATTTACGACTCAGCAGCACGGTTTCTGCTGTCAGCCAGTCAATCAACACGATCAATAATCTATACCCTGCTCAAGAGGTAAGCAACACTTTCTGGCTGGCGCTAAAAAATCAAACACATGAATTTTTTAGCCGCAAGACAGCAGTCGACACAACGACGTTATGGCGCTGTTCTCACCAAAGCACCACCGAATTTTATGCTGATGCAGAATCTCAACTGATTGAATGGCATGGCGCATTACGCTGGATACAAAGCCATAACGAACTACACACCATAGCCGCACAACACCACGGGCATGCAACACGTTACCCGCTACACGGCCACAGTGAAAACCTGTTTCAACCCTTGAGTACTGGCTTATTTAAACTACACAAACGATTAAAACAGGCATTTGACCCTGAAAACATTTTAAACCCCTCACGTTTATACAGCGATTTATAAACAGCCGGTGTCTGCATGCAAACAAATATAAGCAACGATTTTCTCCGCACACCAGAAGGCAAACAGGCCAATGAAATCCTGCGTAGCTGTGTACATTGCGGCTTTTGTAATGCCACCTGCCCGACCTATCAATTGCTTGGCGATGAATTAGATGGGCCACGTGGTCGCATCTATTTAATCAAACAAACACTCGAAGGAAAAACACCGAGCCGAAAAACACAACTTCATCTAGATCGCTGCCTAACCTGCCGGAACTGCGAAACCACCTGCCCTTCCGGCGTTAACTACAGCCAACTGCTGGATATCGGTCGCGCCGTTATCAACCAAAAAGTTTCGCGCAGCCTGGCTCAACGCTTGTTACAATTTTCACTTAGAAAATTTTTTCTCAGTCATTTTACTTTTCCACTGTTGCTTAAAGCCGGTCAATTATTCAAACCAGTTCTGCCAACTAAATTAAAACGCGCCATTCCTGACAAACAGGAAAAATTAAAATTTGATAAAAAAACACATCGTAGAAAAATTCTATTAATTAAGGGCTGCGTACAACCCGCCTTAAAACCCCAAATTGATCATGCTGCAAAAATTGTATTTGATAAGTTGGCAATTGAATGCATTGAACCTGCATCAACAAGCTGTTGCGGCTCACTCAGTCATCACTTAAATGCCGAAGACGAAGCCACTAAAATAATAAAAAGCAACATAAATAACTGGCTGGACATCATTGAAAAAAATACAATAGAAGCCATCTGCATGACCGCTTCAGGGTGTGGCATCGCTATCAAAGAATATCCGCAATTACTGGCTAATGATAAAAACTACGCAGATAAAGCCAAAAAAATCAGCAGTCTATACAAAGAGCCTGCAGAAATAATTTCCAGCGTTATCAATTCAGATCAACAGGCACTCAAACAACTAACAAGCGGTCGCCCCATCACGGATAAAACCATCGCTTTTCACCCACCCTGCACCTTGCAACATGGTTTGCAGCATAAAAATCTGATCGAACCGATACTTGAACAATGTGGTTTTTCCCTCACCCCCTTTAATGACTCACACTTATGCTGCGGCTCAGCAGGTACTTATTCGATTACCCAGAAAAAACTATCCCAGCAATTATTAAACAACAAGCTGAGCAATATAAATAAAACCAGTCCAGACATTATTGTTACTGCGAATATTGGTTGCCAATTGCATTTGCAAAGTGGCACATCCACACCCGTTAAGCACTGGTTAGAGCTACTCATTTAAACCCACTGAATCTACTATGAGTCACCCAATGACACTAATCGCCATATTTTCTCTATCGAATAATTTATATAAAAGCCAGCTACAGCTATTCAAAGTATATGTGGCTTCTATATAACCACAATGCTAATAAGGTGTTGAACTCCTCAATTTCTGGCAAAATACCGCCAAACCAACTAATACCTTAAAAGGCATAACCATGAACATCACCTCATTCAACCCACCGATACGAACATTAATGGGTCCCGGCCCTTCTGACGTACACCCGCGCGTAACCGGTGCGATGGCACGCCCATGCATCGGTCACCTCGATCCTGCTTTTGTCGGCATGATGGATGAAGTCAAAACCATGCTGCAATATGCTTTTCAGACCAAAAACCAGCTCACCATTCCGGTATCCGCACCTGGCTCAGCCGGTATGGAAGCCACTTTCCAAAATCTGCTGGAACATGGCGACAAAGCCATTGTTTGCCAAAATGGTGTGTTCGGCGGTCGCATGAAAGAAGTTGTTGAACGCTGCGGCGCTATCCCCATAATGGTAGAAGATGACTGGGGTAAACCCGTTGACCCGCAAAAACTGGAAGATGCATTAAAAGCCAACCCGGATGCCAAACTGGTCGCCTTTGTGCATGCAGAAACCTCAACCGGGGCACGCTCCGATGCAGAAA
>CAZALW010000089.1:0-10768 GCA_964485705.1 uncultured Thiotrichaceae bacterium | reverse complement strand
CGAATAACAATTTATTCATTTTTTCTTCATCACCTGTTTTCCAGTAGTGAACCAGCTCCGCCATTACTCCCTCTGCTTCGTCCAGCGAATGCAAACTTTCTTTTAGTAACAGTTCACCATTGCGGATATTCAAAAAAAGATTTATCTGCTGCTCCAGCGTTTCAAGCTCAATAATATTTTTTAACTGCCCTGGCATCGATGCTTTAGTCAAAAAATGAACATCTATTCCCAGTTGCGGCTCAAAACCCATCTGTACCACCTGCGTAGCCATTAAGGCCAATACCAACACACCCGGTTTATAATGTTTTATTGAATCATAAGAAATATTTAATTGCTGCAATCGCTGCTGTAGTTGCAACCAGGTCTCAGCAGAAATAAACTCTTTTATTGTTGCCCCATCTCTATAACTGCCTTTCTGCGATATCAACTGTTGGTATGTTCTGCTGTTTATTTTATTAATATCCAGCTCCACTACCAGCGTATCTGAGCGACTAAACGCCTGCTCTATTTTTTTTCGTAATGGATAAAAACTTTTATCGGCGAAATGTATTGAGCCCATTAAATAAATGGTCGTTTGACTTAATGCGTTCTGTTTTACTGAATGCTGACCTGGCGTTACTTCCCAGAAAAAAGCCTTATCATTTTCAGCATGGACATAAGTAAAAGCAAATAAACTTAATATCAGTAAGGCTGTAATAGACAACAATGATTTTTTCATACACTCACGACCATTTTAATTCCAGTAAGTTAACAATGTTTAAGTTGTGCTGACATTTCGATCGCAGGGAGAAATCTTATTATGGTGATCAAGATCTCTCACATTCGTTCGAGATGACAGTAAATGAGCTATATTTTTCTTAACTTACTATCATTGACTCACGATTCTTTCAATTCCAGTGCACGTTTGTAAATATCATTTTTACTCTCTCCGGTCATTTTCACCACCAAGTTTACCGACTGCTTCACCGGTAACTCACTCAGTAATACTGATAAATAATGATCAATCTGTGTCGCATCTGGATCCTGCGCGACACTGCCTTCTACAACCAGTACAATTTCACCTTTGCGCTGATTATCATCCGCTTCTACCCAGTTCACTAAATCAGATAGTTGCGTTCTTTTTATGGTCTCAAATGTTTTGGTTAACTCTCTGGCAAAGGTAACGCGTCTATTTTCACCGAAGACTGATCGCATATCTTTTAAGGTTTCAACAATTCGATGACAGGAAATATAAAAAATCATGGTTCGCTGCTGTTGCGCCAACTTTTCTAAAAAATGTAAGCGCGTTCCATGTTTTGCTGGCGGGAACCCTTCAAAGGTAAAGGCGTCTGTCGCCAGACCGGCAGCACTTAAAGCGGCAATAGCAGCGCAGACACCGGGTACGGGGACAATGGTGACATTTCTATCATGCGCCTGTGTTACCAGGCGATAACCAGGGTCACTGATTAACGGTGTACCCGCATCGGAGATAACGGCGATGGATTTCCCTGATTCAAGCTCATCCAGCAACTTAGGTGTTATTCGCTCTTCATTATGCTCATGGTAGGCGCGTGACTTTGTTTTTATACCAAGATAAGACAATAAACGCTGACTATGACGAGTATCCTCAGCGGCAATAATATCAACCTGATCTAACACCGAAATTGCTCGCTGCGTGATATCCGCTAAATTACCTATCGGGGTCGCAACAAGATACAATGTACCCGGCAACACATCCTGTTTTTGATGATTTTCAGTTGACACTTATGGCCTCACAAAACATACTCATTTACTTGCCTAATTAATCACAAAAGTCGACCGAGTCTCACAATATAGTCCGTAGGGCTTATTGGTGGATGCACTGGCGTTTGCTCACCATACGGTCTACAAAATATTAACCACGAAAGACACAAAAAAAAACACGAAAATTAAATAAAAAAATCTTTTTTAGTGTATTTACTTCGCGCTCCTGCGCTACGCCCTTTGGGTCGCACTAGCGTGCGTTCAAAATGTTCCAGACATTTTAGTCGTGTGTTTCGTGGTTAAAAAAGTTAATAGCTGGATTTTGTGGTCAAACAGGTTTACTTTTAACATACAACTTATTACTCGATACTATCTTGAAAACACATACATTAAAACTCTTTTTACTCATCAGCATTGCTATCCTTTCCGCCTGTGAGACACAACCACTAAAACCGGAACAACTGGAAACAGAAGATGAAACATCACTGATTACAGAACCCACGATTATAAGCCAACGGGACATTTTAATAGAACAAGCTGAAAAATTAGTTGGACGCGCACAGGACAGCGACTCCATCGAGCAACAACTAAAGTACCGTGCTCTCGCTGCCAGCACGTTTATCGAGGCAGGTAGAATTAATCTGGCTAAACAACAACTCGATATAATGACACAGGCTTATGTTAATGAACCAGACACTGATATCAGCACACAAGCAGCGCAAGCCACAATATCACTGGTTTCGGCAGAAATAGCCCTTGCAGAAAAACAGGCAGCACTGGCAAACCAACTTCTCACGACAATAAAACCTGCAACTCGTGAACAACAAATTAAGTTCTACGCACTAAAAGCCGATCTTGATTTTTTATACGGAAACTATATGTTTGCGGTTGATCGTCGCGTGCAACTCGACACCTACATTATCTCGGAAGAAGAAAAAAGCCGGAACAATAAAAAAACCTGGGCAGCGTTATCAAGCTTACCCACTCCTCAGTTAAACAAACAGCACAGTGACAACCCTACTATTAAAGGCTGGCTGGAACTGGCCAAGGTCATGCGCTCCGGCCAGCAAAATATCAGCAAGCTGGAAGACGACCTGCTTGACTGGGCTACACGTTATCCTTTGCATCCAGTTGGTGGACCTTTTTTAAGTGACCTGATCGATGACTATCAACTTGAACTTTCTGAAAAAAAACAAATTGCTGTGTTATTGCCCATGCAGGGTAAATTATCGGCCGTCACAGCTACCATCAAAAATGGTTTATTAAGTGCTTATTATCTAAGTTCAGAGGCAAGGGGCTCTGGCACAAATGCAGACGGCTCAAACTCCCTGGTAAAACCGATTATCAAATTTTACGATAGCAGCAATGAAAACCAGAGCTTTCAGCAATTATACCAGCAGGCAATTGATGATGGCGCTACCAATATAATCGGCCCGTTAGATAAAGTTGTTATCAGCCAGTTAGCACAACAAGAAGAGCTTGATATACCGGTTTTAACGCTCAATTATTCACAGCACAGCGATACCCTGCACAATGGCAGCCTATACAACGGCAGCCATACAAAAAACCTGTTTCAGTTTGGTTTATCACCAATAGATGAAGCGCAGCAAGTAGCTGAACTTGCTATCAGGCAAAATAAGCTTACTGCGGCTGTGTTTTACCCGGACAGTGAATGGGGCAGACGTTTAACTAAAGCGTTCAGCGAGCACTATGAGTTTTTAGGCGGCGAAGTACTAACTACAGCAAACTACGCAACAAATACCAATGATTACAGTCGTCCGATAAAAGCTCTACTTAATCTAGACCAAAGCGCTATCCGTCGCCGCAAAGTTGAAAACACCCTTAGCGAAAAAACACAAAGTGAACCCTACCGCCGACAGGATATTGATATGATCTTCCTGGTCGCTACCCATCATTCTGCACGCGGTATCATGCCAGCTTTTAAATTTCACCATGCTGGCGACCTGCCGGTGTATTCAACCTCACACGTGTATAGCGGGAAGCCGAATCGCGACCTGGACAGAGACCTGAATGGCCTGATGTTTATTGATATACCCTGGGTACTGCAGAATAATTCACCTTTAGCAAATGTCTTCACAAAAAATTGGCCTCAACAACAACCACTTACCCGCTTATTTGCCCTTGGCATTGATGCTTATCATTTAGTATATAACCTGGAATACCTAAAAAATAAAGGCTTTGCCTTTTATGATGGACAAACAGGCAATATACAGCTGGATGAAAATAATCGTATTACCCGTAAATTACTCTGGGCTAAATTTGAACACGGTCGAGCGGTTTATTTTGAACCCGCTGTCATTGAGACTAGTATAATTGAATCTGCACCACCAGAAGTGAGCAGTTCCAGGGACAGACCTTAGGTCTGTCCCCTTAGCAAGCTCTGTCCCCTCAGCATATTGAAAGCAGCTCATCTAAAGCAGGGAGAAGACGCTGAAGCTGCCTGCGGCACTTACCTCAAGTCGCAGGGGTTAAAGCTTGTCACTACAAACTTTAGCTGCCCACTGGGTGAAATAGATATCATCATGCTTGATAAAAATCTGCTGGTTTTTGTTGAGGTACGTTTTCGGAAAAATAATAATTTTGGAGGTGGCCTGGAAAGTATAACCCCCGCAAAACAGCTAAAACTGCGCAGAACTGCTGAGTTATTTCTGCAACAAAACAGGCAGTATGCAAATGCACGATTTGATGTTGTGTCCATGTCAAAAACAGGACAAACCTGGCTTGGCAAACAGCAATACAAATTTGACTGGATAACCAATGCCTTCTAACAGCAGTTTGAAGTTGTAAGTTATAAGTAAAAAAGCCATTAACTTGAAACCTAAAACCTAAAACCTAAAACCTAAAACTATTTTTTATTTCTATGGACTTAATTTCAAGAATCAATAAAAATTTTCAGGACAGTATCAGCAACAAACAACTGGCGGCTGAAATACTTGCCGAACCCATCAGCCACAGCGCAAAAATCATTACACAGTGTTTTTTAAACGGTGGCAAGGTATTATCCTGTGGCAATGGCGGCTCTGCCAGTGATGCCCAACGTTTCTCATCAGCAATGCTGAATCGTTATGAAATGGAACGCCCCAGCCTGCCAGCTGTTGCATTAACCACGGACAGCTCTACCATAACATCCATTGCTAACGACCATCACTATAACCAGATTTTTTCAAAACAGGTTACTGCTCTGGGTCATGCTGGAGATGTACTATTAGCCATCAGTACCAGCGGCAGTTCCGAGAATATAAACCTGGCCATTGATGCTGCACATGATCGTGAGATGACCGTTATTGCCCTGGACGGGAAGTCAGGCGGTGAAATGGTTGGCAGGTTATCATTAAGCGATATTGAAATACGCGTTCCATCTGAATCAACACCCCGTATTCATGAGGTGCACTTACTGGTGATTCACTGTATCTGTGATCTGATTGATCATCAGCTTATGGGTGGATAGTTGTAAGTTGTAAGTTGTAAGTAGTTTTAAAAAAACTCTTCCACTATTAAAAGCATTTTTAACTTATAACTTGAAACATATAACTTACAACTCTTTTTTCATTTCACAACGCGAAGCCCGGGGCGTTTGGGTCCAGGCTTGGGTTTATCCGAATTAGGCGCACCATCATCAGGTGGTGACGTCGCGCCATCATCTTCAGAAAACATCATTCCCTGCCCGTTTTCCTTTGCATAAACAGCTAACACTGCTTCAATTGGAATAAACAACGTCATCGGCTGCCCTGAAAATCGCGCACTAAAGGTTATTTCAGTATCACCTAAAACCAGACCACCGATTGCCATAGGGGCAATATTAAGAATAATTTTGCCGTTTTGAATATGCTGCTTCGGCACCTGTACGCCTTCTACTGAAACATCAACCAACAAATGCGGTGTCAGGCCATTATCAGTAATCCACTGATAAATACCACGAATAAGGTAGGGACGACTGGAGGTCATTTGCATAGCTGAAGGGTTTTATGTTTTAAGTTACAAGTTATAAGTAAAAGACAACACATGTGAGGTTAGGAGCGTACCCAATATTAGTACATACAATACGGTATTTGTTGAGGTTCATACCTCATCCCAACCTACATACTTATAACTTATAACTTTTTTTACAAACGTAACTCTCGCTCTGATTCTGTCAAACTTAAAACAAAACCTTCACGATCAAATAAACGGTCAGCATAGGTGTAAATGGCTTTAGCTTCTTTTGGCAATTCAATACCATAATGACGCAAACGCCAGAGTATAGGGGCAATACTGGCATCAATTAGAGTAAAGTCTTCGCTAAGAAAATAAGGTGTGACGGAAAATATTTCTGCAATTGAAGCGATACTTTCAGCCAAATCTTTTTTGGCTTTAGCAACCGCTTTTTCACCTTTGGTTTCAATGATATCAACCAGCGGATACCAGTCATGCTCCACCTGATACAGTGCCAGGCGGGTTTGCGCACGTTGCACTGGACCAACCGGCATTAACGGAGGATGTGGAAAACGTTCTTCCAGGTATTCCATAATAACGCGGGAGTTATATAGCACCAGGTCACGGTCAACCAATGTAGGCAAACTGCCGTAGGGGTTAAGATCAATCAGATCTTCTGGCAATTTTTTAGGATCGACCAGAGTCACTTCGTGAACAATGTCTTTTTCGTTTAAGACAATACGGGTACGATGACACTCAATTGATAATGTCGTGGTATATAAATTCATAGATTTTCCAGTCGCAGGTATAGGTATGCACCACTGCTCAGCGTAATTTAAAATTCAAGAAAAGGATAAAGCATTAACCACGAAACACACTAAAAATACGAAAGTTTTTAGAGATGCCCTTTAGCGTATTTCGTGTTTTTACTTCGCGCTATCCCTGCGCTACGTCCTTAGGATCGCACTATCGTGCGTTCAAAATGTTCCATACATTTTAGTCGTGGTTAAAAAGTCTTAGTGTATATCTTTCCAGTACTCTTTCTTCAGAGCAACAGCAAAACCAAGGAGAACCAGCAGGAACAACAATACTTTCCAGCCCATGTCGCGTCGTTCAACCTGTACTGGCTCAGCAATATAAACCATGAAGTTGGTCAGATCAGCAATGAATACATCATATTCAGCTCGACTTAATGTACCAGCCTGAATTTGTTGCATACCATCAAACTCATCAACTTCAATCTCACCATGCATCACGGTTTTATAATTAGCTTCCTGCACGCCTTGCAGACGCCATAATACATGTGGCATACCTACATCAGGGAACACCGTGTTGTTGAAGCCGACTGGACGGTACGGATCAACATAAAAGCTGCGTAAGTAGGTGTAAACCCAATCAGCACCACGTGCACGAGCAGTCAGTGTTAAATCAGGTGCTGCTGTGCCAAATGCATTTTCTGCATATTCATCGGTCATTGCAACTTTCATCACATCACCGATTTTAGTAGGCGCACCTTTTTCATTGTAGGTGTGAATCATCATTTCACGCACATCGTCCTCAGACATATCAATGTCTTTGGCGATTCGGTTAAAGCGCATAAGAAATGCTGAATGACAACTATAACAGTAATCTGCAAAAGCTTTTGCACCACGCTGCAATGACTCTTTATCTCTTATATCAATGGGTGCCTTTTCAAGAGGCACGCTACTACCTGCTGCTGTTGCCAGCATTGGCAACAACATTATCACTGCTAAAAATAAAGTTATTATGGTTTTCATGATGTCACCCTATCTGGAACAGGTTTAGTCTTTTCATTTTTTGATGTGAAATAAAGCACAACAAAAAATGCAAAATACAAGAATGTAAACAGGCGAGACATAAAGGTAATTACCTCTGTTACCGGCTGCATAGCTAACCAGCCCAACACGACAAAGCTGATGCAAAATACAATCAGATTAACTTTGTAGATAGCACCGCGATAACGAATAGATTTTACTTTACAACGATCCAGCCATGGCAGGAAGAACAACACCACGATCGCCGCGCCCATGGTACCAACACCCATTAATTTATCCGGTACTGCCCGCAAGATTGCGTAGAAAGGTGTGAAATACCATACTGGCGCAATATGTTCAGGCGTCACCAGCGGATCAGCGGCAATAAAGTTTGCATGCTCTAGCATGTAACCGCCACCGTCAGGGAAGTAGAACAAAATCACGCTAAAGAAGAACAGGAACACCACCACGCCTACGATGTCTTTAACAGAGTAGTAAGGGTGGAAAGGAATGCCGTCTAATGGAATACCATTAGCATCTTTGAGCTTCTTGATTTCAACGCCATCCGGGTTATTTGAACCCACTTCATGTAAGGCAAGAATATGGGCAATAACCAGGAACACCAGTACAAACGGTAATGCAATGACATGCAATGCAAAGAAACGGTTCAGCGTGGCATCACCAATAACGAAGTCACCGCGTATCCATAGCGTCAGGTCATCACCAATCACTGGGATCGCACTAAATAGTGAAATAATGACCTGCGCACCCCAATAGGACATCTGGCCCCATGGTAACAAATAACCCATGAAAGCTTCAGCCATCAAGGCTACATAAATGAACATGCCAAATATCCAGATAAGTTCACGCGGTTTTTTGTATGAGCCATACAACAGGCCGCGCAACATGTGCAGATAAACCACCACAAAAAATGCAGTCGCACCGGTTGAGTGTATATAACGTATCAACCAGCCGTAAGGGACATCACGCATGATGTACTCAACAGAAGCAAATGCCATGGCACCGTCAGGTTTATAATGCATGGTCAGGAAAATACCTGAAATAATCTGAATCACTAATACCATCAGCGCTAATGAGCCAAAAAAGTACCAGAAATTGAAATTTTTTGGTGCGTAATATTGAGCCAAATGCTCATTCCACATTTTTGTCAGTGGAAAACGATCATCTATCCATCCAAGTAAATTAGCCATTATGCGACCCCCTCGTCTTCGCCAATAATAATTACCGTGTCACTTACATAACTATGCGGGGGCACCACCAGATTGGTTGGTGCAGGCATGCCCGAGTAAACACGACCAGCAAGGTCAAATTTTGAACTGTGACAGGGACAGAAGAAACCACCTAACCAGTCTGCACCTAAATCCGTAGCACCGAGTTCCGGACGGAATGTTGGCGAACAACCCAGGTGCGTGCAAATGCCCACTAAAACCAGAACTTCTGGTTTAACTGAACGACTGGCGTTTTGTGCGTAAGCAGGTTGCTGGCTAACAACTTCTGAGGCAGGATCACTAAGCACATCATCAAGCGTAACCAGGTCAGACAACGTCTTCTCAGAACGTTTAACAATCCATACCGGCTTACTTTGCCATTCAACAATCAACAAGCGCCCTTCTTCAAGCTTGCTGATGTCAACTTCTACAGGCGCACCCGCATTTTTCGCTCGCTCACTTGGCATCCATGAGGATAAGAATGGAACGGCTACAAAACCGGCACCTACCGCTGCCACCACCGAAGTGGAAGCAACCAGAAAACGGCGTCGTTTTGTATCTACTACATAATCAGTAGACATATCGGATATCTCCAGATATTAAATAAAATTAGTGGGGAAAAACTGAAAAAAATAATTCAATTTATCCTGAAATTCTGGCAACCCTGTATGCGCATAATGCTTAATTTGTGTATATTGATCATGTTTTACCTAAATCCACTGACAAAACATGCACGCACAGGTTGCAAACGGCGCACAGAATAGCGTAAATTAGCATTTTAGCCAAGTTTAATATAACAACACTAATAAAAACAATGAGATACAAAAGCACATGTTAAAGAAAAACCACATTTTTTCGTATTATTTCTCCTGGCTGATCATTGGCCTGTTTTTAGGGCTAAGCATTCTATTGTTTCGAGGCGATATCAGCATTACCATAAGTCAACACATCGAACCCGCTGACAATCCAGCAGATAACTCTGTCAGCACAGTAAATTCCACACAAAATGGACATACCGTTTACCAACCTAAGGATGGATTTGCAAAAGCAGTCATTAAGGCAGCGCCTGCTGTGGTCAGCATACAGACCATTGTCTGGTCAGAAGCCAGCACGGAAACGAAAGCAGACAACAAAATCATACAACAATTCCTGGGTAAAAACTCACCTCATGCCCCCGGGCGTAAAGCTGAAACCGGCTCAGGCTCAGGCGTAATCATTAACGAAAACGGCTATATCCTGACCAACTACCACGTTATCTCGGGGCGAGATGAAGTGCGCATCAGGCTAAGTGATGGCACAGTCGCGACAGCAAAACTTATCGGCTCCGACCCGGATACCGACCTTGCCGTTCTAAAAATAGATCTTAAAGGCCTGCCAACACTCAACATTGCTGACATCAGCCAGCTCCAGGTGGGTGATATTGTCCTCGCCATTGGCGACCCTTTTGCTATCGGACAAACAGTGACTCAAGGCATCATCAGCGCCACTGGCAGAACCCACGTTTCACAGAACACCTATGAGAACTTTATTCAGACCGATGCCGCTATTAATCCGGGGAACTCAGGCGGCGCATTAATTAATACCAAAGGTGAAATCGTCGGTATTAATTCAAATATTTTTTCCAGCACAGGAAATTTTCAGGGAATCAGTTTTGCCATTCCAATCGATTTAGCACAACAAGTAGCACAACAAATAATCCAACACGGCTACGTAGTAAGAGGCTGGCTTGGTGTTGAAGGGCAGGAGCTAACCTCGCAGGTTTTACGCACCGTAGACCTTGACTCGATGCACGGTATTTTAATCACCGATGTCGATAAAGATGGCCCTGGTGATACTGCCGGCTTAAAACGCGGTGATATTATTACCCGAATAAATCAGCAGGACATCCTCAGCACAAACGATATTTTAAACATGATCGCCGCCGGCAAACCCGGCGATGAGTTTTTGATTGAAGGTATACGTGAGCGACAGAGTTTTGTAACAAAGGCAACGCTGGGACAGCGGCCTTTAATGAGCCGCTAGCGGCTTATTAAAGGCAATGAAAAATGAAAAGTGAAAAGTGAAAAATTGAAAAACACAAACTTCACCCCTAGCTGTCATCCTGAACGC
>CAZALW010000088.1:0-10772 GCA_964485705.1 uncultured Thiotrichaceae bacterium | reverse complement strand
ATTATTCCAGCGATTGAAAGCGGTGAAATTCGAGGCATGTGGTTGATAGCAACCAACCCGATGACGTCAATGGCAAATACTGATTTAATGCGAAAGTTACTGGCAAAGCTGGAATTTTTAGTGGTGCAGGATGCTTATGCAGATGTGGAAACCAACCAGTATTCACACGTATTTTTACCTTCTGCGGTGTGGGCTGAAAAAGAAGGCTGTTTCACCAATACCGAACGGCGGGTGAATTTAATTCGTAATGTGGTCAAACCACATGGCGATTCAAAAACCGATCTGGCTATTTTTAATGAAATGGCAACACGTTTTGAACGTGGCAGAAAAATGGTTTTTCCAGAAAATGCAGAAGGGGTTTTTGAAGAAATAAAACAATTATCAAAAGGTCGTATGCTGGATTATTCCGGCATGAGCTACGACAAAATCGAAAAAAATCGGGGTTTGCAGTGGCCTTGTAATGAAGAAACCTCACCTAAAGGTTCAAAACGTCTGTACACCGATGGTGTTTTTCAGTTCCCTGACGGCAAAGCAAAACTGATCGCGCTGCCGTTTGTTGATGATAACGAACGCCCCAATAAAGACTACCCGTTCTGGTTGAACTCCGGTCGCGTGGTCGAGCATTTTCATACCCGTACCCGTACCGGCAAGGTAGGCAATGCCAATAAATTTTCACCGACACCTTTTATGGAAATGAATCCGCAGACTGCAGAAAATCTGGGTATTGAACATGGTAGCTATGTCAAAGTTTCGTCCATCCGTGGTGATGCTTTAGTCATGGTGCAGTGCACACAAAGAATTGCACCGGATGCGGTGTTTATCCCGTTTCATTTTCACGAGTGCGTTAATCGTATTGCTCTGGGTTTGCTCGATCCGCATTCAAGACAGCCTGCCTACAAACAATGTGCGGTTAAAATTGAAGCCATAATCGACCAGGTGGCTGCGGCAAAAGAAAATGTTGAAGCGCGGGCGTTTTAATAAATAGTTTTTTACCATGCAAAACAAAAATACAGTCCGCGAAGCACGCAAATAACGCAAAAAAAGAAAAAGAAAAAGAAAAATTTTCCACAAATGAACGCAGAGTAGTGGCAGCAGTGGCACAAGGATGTGCCGTTAACGAACCAAAGGATGGACAAGGAAGTGCCGTTTACGAACTAAAGGATGGATAAACACAGATAAAACCTTTTTAAAATAAAAAAGCTTTCTCCTGTTTTTTTTTGCGTTTTTTGCGTGCTTCGCGGACGAATAGCTTTTTGTTTAGGATATAGAATGTTTAAGTATTTACGCCCCAAAGAACAAGCCTACGCTTTTTTGCGCGATGTCGAGCATCCCGAAAAAAATCGTTATGGTACATCCATTGAAACCGTGCCGGAAGATTCACCGTTACGTGGACAAAGCTTAAACATCAATGGCGATAAACGTATTGGTGATAACCCCAACCGCTACAAGCAACACGGTTTTTATTTTACTGCGGATAATTGTATTTCCTGCCACGCCTGTGAATCGGCCTGTTCCGAAAAAAATGACTTACCAGCACATCAGGCATTTCGTGCCGTGGGTTATATTGAAGGTGGCAGCTACCCGGCTTACACCCGCTTAAATATCTCCATGGCGTGTAATCACTGTGATGATCCAGTGTGTTTAAAAGGCTGCCCGACCCGGGCTTATACCAAATATGCAGAGTACGGTGCGGTATTGCAGGATCCTGAAATCTGTTTTGGCTGTGGCTACTGTACCTGGGTGTGTCCCTATAACGCACCGCAACTCGATCACAGCAAAGGTCATGTTTCCAAGTGCAATATGTGTGTTGACCGTTTGGAAATAGGTCTGAAACCTGCCTGTGTCTCAGCCTGTCTTGCCGGTGCTCTCGACTTTGGCATAATGGAAACCACGCCGGAAAATCGTCAAGGCCTGGAAACACGACTCCCCGGTTTTCCATCAACAGACATTACTCACCCGAATATCCGCTTTCAGCAAACAAAGAAATTGCCTGAAACAATGTCGCGTACCGACAGTATGCCAATACATTATCAGAAAAATGACAAAGGTGAGTTTGAACCGCAGGTCGCGACAAAAACGGTAAGTGGACAAAATGCAAAAATTGAGTGGAATATAAATAAGTTAAGCACTCGGGAAAACCCCTTAGTGATCTTTACACTCATATCACAAGCCGTTGTCGGTGCTTTTGTTTTATTATTTTTAGGCCCGATGATCGGTCTGGAAACCTTAACACCGACAAAAAACCCGATTGCCTGGCCGATGTTTTTGTTTGGCTTAATTGGCATCCAGACTATTGGACTGGTATTGTCGACCATGCATCTTGGCAAGCCACATCGTTTTTACCGTGCCTTTAATAATCTTCAATATTCACCGGTTAGTCGAGAAGTGGCCGGCATTGCAATGTTTTATAATTTTATTGGTGCGTTTACTTTATTAACCGGTTTGCCACAATTGTTTACCTGGTTGCCTGATTCAATATTACAAACGTTCATTGCAATAACGGGCTGGGGAGCGGTTATTTCCGGTATCGCTGCTATCTATTTTATGCATAAAATTTATCGCATACCGGCAAGACCATTCTGGAATCACTGGCAAGTGTTCAGTAGTTTCTATGGCAGTGTTTTATCGCTTGGACCCATGTTACTGATACTGGTATTTGCCTTTATTCAACTAAGTAAGGGTGCGTCATGGACGCAGTTTTCCCCCGTTATTGCCAGTATTATTCTTATCGGACTTCTTGTAGAAGCGGTAGGCTTGTTGGCACATAAAAAAGACCTGATTAAAAACGGTGGTGAAGGCGCAGCCGCAATTTTTGAACAAACAACAAAATTTGGTCGCACCTATCTGGCACGAAATTTAGGTTTGTTATCCGCCATGCTTTTATGTTTGGTTATGATATTGGTTGATTTAGATGGGCTGGTCGCCATCTTTCTGTGGTTTAGTGCAGCTATTATTATATTACTAACTGCAATAACAGGTCGCGCATTGTTCTATGCGCTGGTTATGCCAACAACCATGCCCGGGGCGTTTTTCTGGCGTAATAAAAAATTCCAGGAACATGCACGTGAAACCGGGCTGGCAGAAATGCCACAGGTTGGTGTGTTGCCCGAGATGCATTAATCGTATTGTAACTTCTAAGTAACTTAAAAACATAGTCCGCGAATAACGCAAAAAACGCGAAAAAAACAACACAAAGTTTTATTTTTTTACATTTGCGTCTTTTGCGTTATTTGCGGACTAAAAAATAATACGTTAAGTAGGCACCTTAAGTTACTTATAGATGGTTGCTCAGGACGGGCTGAGATGCTTCTCAATAAGTATGGGCAGCTCTATCTATACACCCCAACGAACTTATTGAGAAGTTACATCGTATTTATGGAACGGTATAATGGCGAAATACAATTCTAAACGCTTATCAGAAATAAAAAACGATTTTGAACGTGGCATATTTCTGGTGTTGTATAACTCACCTAAACAACGCTATCACCGAGGCATTGCTGCTTCACTATTAGTGCTTAAACATATATTACGTGGTTTGTTGTTTAGCTGGCCGTTGTATTTGCTCGCACTGGCCGCCTGGTCAATTCCGGGTGCATCAATTTTACTGGTGCTTTTTTTGTTGTTGCCAGCGATGTATGTTTCCTGGAAGATATTAAGTCGCGGCATAAAAGAAGATTATGATAACCTTATTGATGGTTATTTATTGCGCTCGGGTTATTTAGGTCGAATGATATTTCATGGAAAAATTTAAGCAACTGGACTTCGCCAAACCCGTGCTGGGTTTTGCAGCTTATTCTGGTACAGGGAAAACCACCTTGCTGATAAAGCTGCTACCATTATTGAAATCAATGGGGTTTCGCCTCGCAGTCATTAAACAGACACACCACGATTTTGAAATCGACAAACCCGGCAAAGACAGTTATGAATTAAGAAAGGCAGGTGCAAATCAAATGTTGATTGCATCAGAAAAACGTTGCGCTTTAGTCACTGAATACGATGCGCCAGTTAAAACAGACCTGGTCGGTCTGGTTAATAAACTGGATTTGGAAAATCTTGACCTGGTGCTGGTTGAAGGTTTTAAAAGCGAGTTTTTTCCCAAGATTGAAATTCATCGGGCGGCTACAGGCAATAAACTCATTTTTCCTGAAGATAAAAGTATTATTGCTATCGCTTCTGACGAAAGCTTTGATGCAGGCGATCTGCCTATATTAAATTTAAATGCAGCAGAAGAAATTGCGGGTTACATTAATCACTGGTTAAATAATTAAGCCCTCGCTCCAGTCTACGAGCTAACGTAGCTATCATGTTCCATCACTCTGCGTGGAGAGGCATCTCAAAAAAATAATGAGGAATAAGTAATTTATTGTATTAGTATTTTCTAATATGCTATAGTCAGTTCACCTTTATAAGGCCGATTCATCTTAATTACGCCTTTTTATTCCCATAATACGAGAAATTCAATGAGCACAGAAAGATTACCTGCGAATGCATCTAAAGACATCGTGTCCAGCCAGGATTCTACCAGCGACTGCATAGAGTCTAAATTATTAAAATTTGATGAAAAGAATACCGTTGCATCTGGTAAAGATATCAACACAAAAATTTCTGCACTGGATGACGACCTTGCCCATATGCGTGCTGAACTAAGCGCGATTAATACTAGCGTTGAAGAAGGTCTTGACCGTCTGGGTGATACTGATACAGATTTAACCGCCAAGGTTGCTGAAACCTATAAACGCCTGGGTGAAATTGATAATGCTTATAAGTCACTACTGCAAATATCCACCCGCATTGATACCGATATACAAAAAATAAACGGTGACGTAAGTACCGTGGCTAAGCAGTCAGCAACAGGCATTAAAAATTTGAAGCAGTCGACTATTGCGCAGTCTCAAGAGTTCATACAAAAAAACCAGCAGGTTGCTTCCAGCGTTAAACAGTTGGTTGAAACCTCGAAGTTAAGCAGTGACTTACTTGGACAAAAAATACAATCTACAACCGAAACAATGTTGCAGATTGAAAAAAGAACTGTTGCTGAAATTGAATCGCTTTCAAGTAAAACAAAAGAAAAAACCGACAACATAAAAAATTCGGTTGATAACAATAAAGCAAAAATCCTAAAACTACAATCAATAGATGAAGCAATTATCAGGCGTGCCACTACGTTGGAAAACTCTTCTGCAGAATTGATGGTGAAAAGTGAGCAGATGAAGTCATCTGTTGAGCAGTTGCAGTCAAGTTCAAAGATACTCTCTCATGGTGTTGAATCATTAAAGCAACGCACCACAGCGCTTGAAGAACTAACCAGTCGCCATGGAACATTTATTGGCGGGTTGCAAAAAGTATCAACTGAACTTACTGATAAACTTGCAAACCTGTCCAGTCGAGAAACAAGGCGTTTTAATATTGTTACCAGTGGTTTTTTATTGCTGCTTGTTTTGACAGCGGTTCTTTATTTTTCACAGCAATCTCAATTCACACAAAATGATACCAGGGTAGCAAGTCTGCAACAAACACAACAAAACTTTTCGGTGATTGCCGGTGATTCTTTAACCGCACTAGAGAGTAAGATTGACCTGACGAAGGTGGACCTGCAGGAAGAAATTAAAAAACAGGTGGCTCAGCTTGATTATAAAGTACAGGCAATAAATGATCAGGTGCAAAGTGTTGATGGTCGTTTAAATCAGTCATCACCGTTTAGCCAGATTGGCGATGACAATATCATTCACGGTTCACAGTGGCTTGCAGCGTTGCCAGCAGAAAATTTTGTTGTGCAATTAGCTTATGTAGACAGCACAAACGCCTTATACGAAATTGCTCATACTTATAATTATTATTTAAAAGACAAATTGTCATATTTAAAGATTGATGAGAATGGTAAAGTAAAATATGTCCTGTTATCGGGTAATTACACAACAAAGAAACAGGCAGCAGCAGCGATAGATTCAATGCCACGTTATATAGATATGCAGATGCCACTGGTAAAAAAAGTGGATATGATACAACAGCATATTGCTCAATAGTTTTTAAAGCGTGATCAAGCAGATAATTTAGATGCCCTTTAGATAAAGATTAAAGATTGTACATAAATGGACGCTATTAATTTGTGAGTTTAAACATGGAAATAAAAGTGTGATATCGATTACTGAACGACTGGCGTACCAGAATAACCCTGCTGCTACCTTAATAGAAGGTGAAAAAGCAATGATTAAACATACTGGCCAGCTTGTTGACCTAAAACGGGTGAGTGAACACGGTATATCTGTTGTCTCTTTTAGGCCTGGTGGTGATTATTTAATTTCCAATATATTTTTGGAGCCAGTAATCGTTTTTCACTAAGTCATTAGTGCACTATTCAGCTGCCACCTGAATAACAATGACAACTTCATCATCGTTTTCATGAGACTCTTTTACCAGATGACCGTTAATACGACACCAGGCAGGGATGTCGTGAAGTGCTCCAGGGTCGGTGCATGTTACTTCAAGAATGTCGCCTGCCTGTAATTCTGCTATTTTGTTCTGTGCTTTAATGACCGGCATCGGGCATAAGGAGTAACGTGCGTCTAATGTATATTGGCTCATAATTTTAGAGATTAAAAAGATAAAGAACATCAGTCCGCGAAGAACGCAAAAGACGCGAAAAAAGCGCAAAGAAAATATTTTTTTGTTTTTGTAGGTCGGTCGCTACCCGGCAGAATACAGCCTGTAGTTGACCGCCCTACAAAACTATAATCCCATTATTGCTTTTGTTTTTTTCGCGTCTTTTGCGTTATTCGCGGACTAAATATGTTTTTGTTTTAAATATACCATTCCTGCTTTATCTCAGAAACAGGCATTGGTGGCACTTCAATCAGTTGTTCCTCACCATCCTTGCGGGTAACTTTTACCGTTACATTATCGGCATCGCGCCCCTGGCTAAAACGGGCAGCAATGCGAGAAGCAAAGCGAAATTCTTCATCGCTGAGTTCACCATCAACCAGCGTCAGTGGACCATTGTGGCTTTTAATTTCAATGGTTGCAAACTGTTTTTTGTAACCTTGTAAAAATTTATTTTCACCGTCTTCACGACTAACAATTAACTTGTAATGTGGCTCAGGGCGTAAATGTCTGCCAACCTTGAGCAGCATAATGTCATCAAGTTCATAGTCTTTTTTATTTCTTGCCTGCCATAAATCAACCAGTTTATCGGAATAGTTTTTGTCAGTAAGAAAGCAGCAGCCGCCTGCTGGTGTGGCATAATCTTCAAAACCAAATTCTGCGGCCAGAGCCATTTGCGGCTTGCGATTGCGCCCGCTAAACCCTTTTAATTGTTCACGATTTATCCAGCCTTCACGTTCCGGCAAAGTCGCACTGAGGTTTTTAGCGCAAAGTGGTCTAAGCAGGCGATCATCCGCGCCGGATTCGCGAACCACAACAGGTAACAGATCCTTACGTTGTGACATAGGGCGCTGCCCCATGACTTCGCCGGTAATAATAAAATCAAAACTGTTTTCTTCCATCCATTGCCTGGCTTTTTTGACCATGAATATTTTGCAATCGAGGCAGGGGTTCATGTTTGCGCCATAACCATGTTTCGGGTTAATTAATACATCTTTATATTCTTCGATAATATCGATGATGTGTAATTTAATACCGAGTTGCTCGGCGCTCCACAGCGCGTTATTGCGTTTAGGCTTGGCTTTGTCTTTTTTGCGTATGGCGTGGGTATGGCCTTCCACGCAGAAACCGGTGTAAAAGTTAATGCCTTCAACATGGATGCCCTGGTCAAGCATTAGCCTGGCGGCAAGTAAAGAGTCAAGACCGCCGGATATCAGGGCAACGGCTTTTTTTTGAGTGGGCATAATGTTAATGGTATTGTATTAAACTGAGTCTTAATTATATCAATTGTTAACAGGAACATGCACGTTAAAAATGAAAGAAGTAAGGGAAATAAATATACCGAGTGAGTTGCCAGCAAGTGAATTAGTTAGAGCGGACATGGTCGCAACAACATGATTGCCGAGCACCTCATTCTGGCTCTGGTGGTAATACTGGGGCTTTCATTGATTGCGCAGCCTGTAGCCAAATGGTCACATATGCCGCTTGCCAGTATACTGGTGTTGCTTGGTTTTATTGTATCGGAACTTGTAGTGCTGGCAGGAATTGATACCGGTATTCGTGCTGATAATTTCCAGTCTATTATTTTTTACGTATTTATCCCCGTGCTTGTTTTTGAAGCAGCCTACAACATAGACAAGCAACAATTAAAAAATAATTTAATTGTTATTTTACTTCTGGCAATTATATCCATGTTGTTTACCTGCCTTATCGTTGCCGTGTTGCTATTTTATGGTATCGGGCATGCATCAGGATTCCCGTGGTTGGCAGCATTAATCACAGGTGCTATTTTAGCGGCAACCGACCCGGTCGCAGTGGTTGATAAATTAAGGGAAATAAAAGCACCTAAAAGAATAACCGTTTTACTTGAAGGTGAAAGTCTGTTCAATGATGCCTCGGCCATTGTGCTCTTTAGTGTGTTTCTGGCGATGGCGACAGCAACCGAGGCAGTGGTGCAAATAAGCACTATTGCTTCAATGCTGGATGTGGTGGTGGATTTTCTTTTAATATTTTTTGGTGGTGGCTTAATCGGTTTATTTGTGGGCTTACTGTTTGGTTTTCTGCAAAAAAATATTACGCAGCCTTTACTTGCAGGGGTAATGAGTCTGGTTGTGGCATACGGTTCTTTTTTACTTGCCGAACATCTGATGGTTTCCGGTATCATGTCCACCCTGCTAGCGGCACTAAGTTTTTCGCTGTTAAGCGAGAGCAAAGATAAAAATACAGTTGAGCAGAAATCGGGTTCTCTGGTGGCGGTAACGGGTAATAAATATCTGTGGAGCATGTTGGCTCATGTGGCAAATGTGAGTGTATTTGTGATTGTAGGTGCTGTCATTACCCTGGGGATGTTTGAGCAGAGGTGGCTGGCGATGCTGATTGCTATTGCTGCCTTGCTGGTAGCCAGAGCGATTAGTATTTATGGTGTATTGTTATTTTTTGTTTCGTTTAAAAAATTAAAAGTGCCTTTTGCATCACAAACCGTGATGGTGTGGGGCGGTCTACGTGGAGCGGTAACACTGGCATTGGCGCTATCGTTACCAACCAGTCTTGATTACTGGTGGACCATACAGTCGATTGCTTTTGGTGTGGTGATTTTTTCACTGTTTGTGCAGGCGCCAACCATGTCGATGTTGACTAATAGACTATTAAAAGACGAGCTGTTAAAAAAAGAGTAAAGCCAGCAATTCAATTTGAGGCTTTTTGTTTAGAAATGCCTTATAGCAGTAATTGTTTTTTATTGTACTGAAAAAATCATTAGTACAACAAAACCAATAAGCACAGCAGCCAATAACAACACCGTTCCCCAGTGTTTTTTTTCGGCATTTTTACTTTTTTCCATGGTGGCTTTTATGCCCGGAAAAACCATAAAGATGATTAATAAACCCAGTGCGGCTGCCAGTAATTGCTCCCAAAGTTCCATGTCTAACGCTCTGCTTTAATCTTCGATGAGGTAATGTTTTTCGATGGGTTCGATAATTTTCCACACACATTTCAAGCCTTTAGGAAAAAACACCATGTCGCCTTCCTGAATGGTTATTGCTTCTTCATTTTCGGGCGTGATAATGGCCTTGCCTTCAACAATGTAACAAGTTTCTTTTTTATCATAAACCCAGTCAAATTTAGAGATGCCTTTTTCCCATAGTGGCCAGTCATCGACATATAATACATCGAGTTTTGCCGGTGTGACGTGATGTTCAATAGTGATAGAGTTCATAGTTTGAATTTAAAATGTGTTTGAAAGTTACATTATATCGTGAAATGTGCGTGACGATGTATAATATACGCCACTAATTTAGGCTAGGGTTAGTCTTTCCGTTTCAGTAGAAGGTGCCAGTGTTGTGAGTGAAATAATAATATTTGATGTGGATTTAGAGCAATTTGACGATAGGGTGCTGGCAGCTTCGCATGAAGTGCCGGTATTGATTGATCTGTGGGCAGAATGGTGTTCACCTTGCCTGGTTATAGCGCCGTTATTAAAGCAGTTGGTAGAAGAGTACGAAGGCAAAATAAAGCTGGCAAAAATTGAAGTTGATGAAGACGAGAACATGAAGCTGGCGGGACGTTATAAGGTTAGAGGTTTTCCGACCATCATTTTGATTATAAAAGGTGAAGAAGTTGCACGTTTTAGTGGTGCTAAACCATTGTCTTTTTTACGCAACTTTGTAAAAGAAAATATGCCTCTGCATTTGACTCAGAATACATAATCACAGCATAAATAATTGCTATATTTAACGTGACTATTTACCACGAAGTTCACGAAGAACGCGAAGGATTCAGTATTTAGAGTACAAGAGGATTGGTTGTGCAAAAATGAACTAAATATCACACCTTTTAAGGTGATTAAATTCAAACTTCGTGTTCTTCGTGTTCTTCGTGGTGAATAATTAGTCGTGTAGTTTTCTTTATGAGTTAACTGCAGAAGCATGAAAGAAAATGTTGATGGAGCCGTTAATTAAGGTTTTTTCTTACAAATTGTAAATGCTTTTATTTTTTTAAAATATTGAGTTCTTAGCCTGTCATTTATTTTATTTCCATAATGTAATGTCCGGTAAGCCTTGAAGATAAACATGGCCTCTGTTTTCGTTTTTTGTGAAAGTGAACATTCTTCGTACAGGCGATTTTCAAAATCGATAGAACCTTCATTAAATCCTCGTTGTAAACCCCGGCGTTTTAGT
>CAZALW010000087.1:0-10832 GCA_964485705.1 uncultured Thiotrichaceae bacterium | reverse complement strand
TTTGAGGCGAATATAGGTATATTTAACGAAAATAATGGAAGAATCTGTCCAAACTCAGCTTTTCCGCAGTAGGTTTTCTATTCTCAGACAAGCTCCTAGTGAACATAGCCGAATTTTCCATTGCTTGCAACGATTATTATTTAGACTCTTTAGAAATTAAATACTCGGTGATTTTAATCATATTGGCATAAGAACCCGCCATTGAGCCACTGATCAGGTATTTCCCATTCACCGCAACCGAAGGCACACCCTGAAGCTGATATGCTTTTACTTTCTTTTTCGCTTTCCTCACCATGCCATCAACCGCAAAGGAGTCATATTCTTCGAGGAATTTTTTTCTGTCAACGCCCTTTCTTTCCAGAAAATCAACCAGTCGAGCTTTCGTGTCCAGGCGTTTTTTATCTTTATGCATGGCGCTAAAAATCTTTCCATGCATATCTTCGATGACACCCATAATGCTCAAGGCGTAATAAGTACGCGCCTGTATTTCCCATTCCGGGCGAAATATTGCCGGCACTCGAACAACCTCGACATTTGCCGGTTTTGTTTTTTTCCATGCACTTATATAAGGTTCAAAGGAATAACAGTGCGGGCAACCGTACCAGAAAAATTCCAGTACCTCTATCTTTTCACCACTACTGGTTTGCTGTGTCGGCAATACTTTATAATGCACACCTGCTTTATAGTCTGCTGCCTGTAGTAGCGCTGAATTAAGCAGTAAAAACACTAAAACCATTAATTTTTTCATAAGCTATCTATCTTCTTTATTTATTGTTTATTTTTTTGTCACTACTCAGCGAGTTTCAATTTTTTATTGTTTGTTAAAAAATATTTTACCACGAAGGCCACGAAGGCCACGAAGTTATAAAGTTTATAACCCAATTTAATCATTAATTATGAGTTTTCTTCGTGATCTTTGTGTACTTCGTGGTAAATCTGTTCTTTTTTGATGGCGCTGGGTATGTTTTTTTACACATATTAATAGAGACACCCTCAAGGTACCGCTGTATCTATAACAACTTTTATTGATGCCGTTGTTTTGTTGTTTTTAAAATCACGACTACCAATATAATCACCACTTTGCGCCAGTGCTGTGCCTGACTTACTCACCCTTGCAGAAATAACAAGCTGATCAAAGGCGCTTATATTCATGCCTTCTATCATTGCCATACTGTCATCCAGTACAATTGTTGCAGGTAATTCGGCCAGCGTTATACGTTGCGCAGCTAACGGCGCTCTTGGCCCCTGTTTAGCTTTAGCATAGACAAATATCACATCATTTGCGCTAAATTTCTTTCTTATTTCATCACTGATGTTTACCGTAACATTTAAGCTGGTCATTGTTTCGGCTGTTGCTATGACTGACTGATCAGCCGCTGTTGCTGACACTTCTGTCGCAACAGGCTCCATTGTTTTACTCATACCCAACATTGCTTCTAGCTCTGGCATGTCTTTACCTGCAGCTATCAGCTCCAGGCGTGACCGAGAAATCATAGCAATGATTGACTGCAATACCTCTTCATCATCTCTAGCTGATGGCAATAACGACAACAGGTGATCAATTGCAGCTCGGTAATTATTTGCCTGATATTCTGCAACGCCGGCAAACCATAACGCATTTGCATTATCAGGTTCCAGCGCATAGGCCTTAAGCACCAACTCGCGTGACTCTGCATTAAATAATCGACTATTATTCAACGCCATCATTTCAGCCAGTTCCAGCATTAGCTGTGCATTGTTTTCATCATGCTGCAGGGCGACAACAAAGGCTTTTTCTGCCTGCACACTCTCCCCCATATATTTGTGCGCTCTTGCCAGCATTGTCCAGTCCTGAACGCTGCCGCCATTTTTATCAATTCGCGCTTTCAGCTGTTCGGTTAGGTCTTCAATCGAAGCCGAAGCCTCTTGTTGTGGCTGCTGCTGACTAGCAACAAAAGCCGTATCAGTTGCCTGGGGCATACCGAGCTGAAGATATAGCAATATTGACATTACAGGTAAAAAAACAACAAGAATTATGGCTAAAACCGGCTGTTTTTTTGCTGTATTGGTAGCAGCCACGGTTCCTCCACCATCACCAGGAATATCAATAAGCAACTCCCTGTCCAGCTCTTCTCGTGCTGCCTCATAAGAAGGCTGATTAATACGCTCTTCTGCTAAATCCTGATCCAGCTCTTTAATCTTTTCTTCATTAATTGTTAAATTACTTTCTTTATAGGCAATGGCCAAGTCCTGACGTGGCCTTAAAACAGGATAAATTAATACGCCAATAGCAAGCAGTAGCATTATAATTATAAGAATCCAGAACATCATACTCATTTTTTCTCACCGTTCTGTGCATGTAGCTTTTTAACGCGCTCAAGATCTTTGCCACTCAAGCTCTCCACTGGTGCTTTTGCTGATTGCGACTTCATAAAACGCACCGCAAACACCAGCAATAAAATAAAAGCAATGCCCGGACCAAACCATAATAACCAGGTTTTTGCTTCAAATGGTGGCCGGTATAAAATAAATTCGCCATAACGCTGCACCATGAAGCCGGTGATTTCTTTTTCAGATTTACCCTCTTGCAACATGGTATAAACCTTCTGACGTAGATCTTGTGCTAGCTCCGCATTTGATTCAGCAATACTCTGGTTCTGACAAACCACGCAACGTAATTCCTCGTTTATTGTATGAAACATTTTTTCTGTTTCAGGCGAGTCAAACTCAAAAGTTGCATACGGCACTGCCAATGATACCGAAGGCACAAAAATCAAACCCGGCATTAATACAATTGATAATAAAAAAATAGAAATTAACTTACTCATATATTTATTTAGTCTTAATAGTAACTACTCTGCGAGTAGTAAAAATAGAACATAACCGCTCAGATCACTCCTGAAACAGTTATATCAAGGCAAAATCGCACTGTCCCATGAAGTAGTAACACAAGGGTTGCCGTTTACCTGCCTGCTGCCTGTCCGCAGCGGGCAGGCAGGCGAACCAAAGGATGGACATGATTGTGAGTGTACACCCGCCACTTAGGCAACATGGGATCATTTGTCAGCATAGAAAGGAGATTCAGGGGCAAACAGAGCAACTCCCTTATTTATCCAGCGATGCCATAGCAGCCATTAAACCATCCAGTTTTTCCCTGTCGGTTAAAGGGCCTATGACCTTGTGTCTGATTATTCCATTTTTATCAATTAAAAATGTTTCCGGTGTCGCATAAACACCCCAGTCAATTCCCGCACGTCCCTCATAATCAGCCGCCACAACCTGGTATGGATTACCCAGTCTTGCCAACCATTTTTTCGCGTCTTCCGGTTCATCCTTATAATTTAAACCGACAACACGTGCACCATTGCGTGCCAGGTACTTAAGTGTGTCATGTTCCTGGCGGCAGGAAATACACCAGCTTGCCCAGACATTAACTAATGTTACATGACCAATTAAATCCTTATCTGAAAAACTGCCCTGCTGTAACAGCAAGGGCAGCTCAAATTCAGGCGCGGGTTTGCCAATTAATGGTGATGGCACCGTGCGTGGGTCAAGTGTTAAACCTACCGCCAGTAATGCTGATAGTGCTGCAAAGATAATAAGCGGTAGAAACCGTTTTAGTAATGATGGCTGTTCATTTTCCATAGTGTTTTATATATTACTAAATTGCGTTATCGGCAGCAGCGCTTGCTGTATCTACCCTGAGCTTCCTGCGTCGATTACCTGAAGTGACTGTCAGGCGATAGCGGCGATCACTTATAGCCAGGAATCCACCAATTGCCATAAACGCAGCGCCGGCCCATATCCAACGAATAAAGGGCTTGTAATAAACACGCATACTCCATGCACCATTTTCCAGCTCTTCGCCAAGTGCAGCATATAAATCACGGAACATGGTGACATCAATGGATGCCTCTGTCATCGGATTACCGAAGTCACTATATATCCTTTTCTGCGGAACCAGGTCATCGCCTCTTTTACCATCAAGCCAGGTTTCAATTAATGCTTCATCTGCCGTGTAATTAGGGCCTTGTACCTTTGTTACACCCACAAAACGAAATTCATAACCGGCAACATCATAGCTTTCACCCGGCACCATACGAATATCTTTTTCTATATGATATTGCATGGTAATAACCACACCGACCACAAACACAGCCAGACCCAAATGACCCATCACCATACCCAGGTAGGAAAAAGGCAGGCTGGCTCTACGTGATAATCGCGAAAACAATTCTTTCAGCGTGGTCGAAGCAACCCAGATGGCTCCAGCCAGACCCAAACCAACCGCTATATTTAATTTTTCTTCAACCAAAAACGGAATCAGCAAACCCAGCACCAACGAGCCAATAAAAAAGAAGGACAGCACTTTACTATTTCGTTTCCAGTTATCTACTTTCCAGCGCACTGTAGGCCCTATACCAAGCAACAATAAAAGCGGAATCGCTATCAGTGAAAACATGGTGTCGAAATAAGGTCGCCCGACTGAAATTTTACCGCCGCCAAAGGCATCAACGACTAACGGATACAAGGTGCCAATAAATACGGCCATGGCGGCAGTCAGAAAAATAACATTATTTAGCAGTAACGCTGATTCACGAGAGAACCATTTAAAACGCCCAATGCTAACCATTGCAGGTGCACGCCAGGCATATAAGGTCAGCGAACTACCAACAACAAGAATCAGAAAAGCGAGGATGAAAACGCCACGTTCAGGGTCAACCGCGAAAGCATGCACCGAGGTTAATACACCGGAACGCACAATGAAGGCACCCAGTAAGCTTAATGAAAAAGTCAGTATTGCCAGTAATACTGTCCAACTTTTAAAGACACCACGCTTTTCTGTACTCGCCAGCGAGTGAATTAAAGCGGTGCCGACCAACCAGGGCATAAACGAGGCATTTTCTACCGGATCCCAGAACCACCAGCCACCCCAACCCAGTTCGATATAAGCCCACCAACTGCCCAGAGCAATACCCAGGGTTAAAAAGCTCCAGGCAGCCGTTGTCCACGGGCGCGACCAGCGTGCCCAGGTTGCATCCAGCCTACCGGCTATCAAGGCGGCTACAGCAAATGAAAACGCCACCGCAAAACCAACATAACCAATATATAGTAACGGCGGATGTATTATCATGCCGAAATCCTGTAACAAAGGATTTAATTCATTGCCATCCATAGGGGCAGGAAATACACGTTCAAATGGGTTTGAGGTGAACAGCATAAACGACAAAAAGCCGCTACCAACCAGGGACATCACCGCCAGCACTCGCGATATCATCATCTGCGGCAAGTGATGGCTAAACGCTGCCAGCGCAACCAGCCAGATTGAATGAATAAACACCCACAATAATAACGAGCCCTCATGAGAACCCCACACACCAGTAATCCGGTACTGCAATGGCTGCACCAAATTAGAGTGCGAGACTACATTTAACACCGAAAAATCGTGCACGATAAAAGCATGTGTTAATGCCGCATAGGCCAGGCCAATAAAGAAAAATTGAGCCAGGGATGCTGGTCTAGCTATCGACATCAACGCTGTATTATTTTTTGCTGCACCAATTAACGACACCACACCTTGCACAACAGAAATGATAAGGGCGATAATTAGGGCAAAATGTCCGAGTTCAGGAATCATAGGCGGGACTTCTTTTTAGAATGAATAAGGTTTACATTTTTCCGGAATAGTCATAATTTCCGGATGCTTTCAGGGCATCAGCCACTTCCGGCGGCATGTAGTTTTCATCATGTTTTGCCAGTACTTCACCAGCAACGAAACGCCCACCAGCAGCAAAGCTGCCAATGGCAATAATGCCTTCTCCTTCACGAAAAAGATCCGGCAGAATACCAGTGTATTCGATGTTCATATTCTCTGCATTATCAGTCACTTCAAACTGCACAGTTAAACTGTCCGGAAGGCGGTTGATACTGCCCGGCACGACCAGCCCGCCAACACGAAAGGTACGATCCTGCGGCGCTTCACCCGCGTTCACCTGTGTTGGGCTGAAAAAAAACAACATGTTTTCTTCAAGTGCGGTTAAACCTAACACGGTAGCGATACTCACCCCAAAAACGAGGGCTAAAACCAATACTTTTCGACGACTTCTTTTGTTCATAATCTATCTACTGTTATATTTCTGCTGTTATAGTCAACACTAATCTGGTATTACTGACCCTGATTACTACTGCTCAGTTCAATACTCTCTCTTTTAATGGCACGTTTAATGCGCTTGATAACTTTTTTACGTTGTATTATCGACGTTACAATATTGCCAAGCACAACAACAAGCGCTACCACATAGGAACCCCAGACAAAAAATGCATAACCACCCATGTGGAAAAATTCAGACCAGCTCATACGTTATCACTTCTCATTATCGTTATTTATTATAGTTTCTCAACTATTTCCCTCACCCATCGGCGATTGCGGTCACGGTACAGGCTCTCATTTCGCGTTCTCACCAAAACCATGGTGGCATAAAATAATTTAAAGGCCACGGCCATCAATAATAAAGGAATCAACATATCAATATGTATTGAGGGCGCATCAAATTTTGCCACACTTGCGCCTTGATGCAACGTGTTCCACCATTCAACAGAATAATGGATGATAGGAATATTCACCGCGCCGACAATAGCTAACAGACCACTGGCTTTATCTGCACTGCGTTGATCATCAATTGCCGATTGCAACGCCATGTAACCTAAGTACAAAAACAGCAAAATCAGCATTGAGGTTAAGCGTGCGTCCCATATCCAGTAAGTACCCCACATCGGTTTACCCCATAATGAGCCCGTTGCTAGAGCGAGAAAGGTAAAGGATGCGCCAATAGGTGCGCTGGCAGCAGCAACCATGTCCGCCAGACGAATTCGCCAGATTATGCCGATAGCCGCAGAAATTGCCATCACCATATAGATAAACATTGCCAGCCATGCAGCAGGTACATGAATAAAAATTATGCGATAACTTTCACCCTGCTTATAATCTGTTGGTGCCACAAACAAACCCAGGTATAAACCATACAGCCCTATTACCAGTGCGGCGATGGCAAACCACTTTATTAAGGGTACAGACATGCTGTAAAAATACTTGGGTGATGAAAAACGTTGTATCCAGTTCCACATAATATCAATTGTTAATTATTAATGGTTAATGAAAGTCAAAAATATAAAAGCAAGCTATGTGGCACTAACCAGGCAGCGCAGGGTTTTTCATTAACCATTAATAATTAACCATTAACAATTAACGAGTTGCCGTTATGCGCAATGCCACCGAGCTTGCCAACGGTGCCAGCGAAAGTGCCAAGGCTAACACAGCGCTTAAAAACAACAATTGACCTGTGACGGGTAAGCCGCTGCTTGCAACATCTACCGCATTTGCACCAAAAATCAAAATCGGGATGTACAATGGCAAGATTATTAGAGACAACAAAACACCACCGTGGTTCACCGACACCGTCAAGGATACACCAATTGCCCCCACCAGGCTTAATACCGGTGTACCCAGCAACAGGCTATAAACCAATACTTCAACAGCCTCTGCAGACAATGACATAAACAAACCCAATAACGGCGCAATAATAACCAGAGGCAAGCCAGTTAATAGCCAGTGTGCCAGTACCTTCGCCAGTACCAGAATCACCAATGGATTCGGGCTCAGCATCAGCTGATCCAATGAACCATCTTCATAATCCTGCTTGAATATACGATCCAGTGACAACAATACAGCCAGCAATGCCGACACCCATATCACCCCGGGCGCCATTGTCTGCAAAGCTTCCGGCGTTGGCATCACGGCCAGTGGGAATAACGTTACCACTAAAACAAAAAAAATCAGCGGGTTAGCTAGTTCATGGCGATTACGCAATGCCAGACGTAAATCTCGGATTAATAAATGATAAAAGGCTTTTAACATCTGCTTATATTAGTCGTTGTTGCATGAGTATTTTCAATCATTTGCTTATCAGACTGTCGGTAGCATGGAAGCTACCGTCAAGCTCCGCCTTGATCAACACGCGGATGTATTTATAGCGTATCTGAGCAGTGGCAGATGGATGTGCCGTAAACGCACCAAAGGACGGATAAGTAAATGACTGTGAATACTTATGCAACACTATAGTGCCTTTATTTGACGGCCAAGCTGAATCGAACGCATTTCACAATCCAGCTGCATACCGTGGTGGGTGGTAAAAATCACACTTCCGCCTGCCGCCCGGTGCGCTAGTATCATCGACTCCATCAAGGCCACACCCTGTACATCAAGAGCAGTTAAAGGCTCATCCAGAATCCATAACTTTGCCTGAGATAAATCGACAAAGGCCAATAAAATTCGACGGCGCTGACCGGAAGACAGGGCTTTGCCTGGCACATCTTCATAAGTCGCCAGCCCAACCTTCGCTAAAGCCGCCTCGATAATTGCATCTGTCACCGACAACGAACGCGTATCCAGCAGTACACGAACATTTTCCAGCACTGTTAACTCGGCTTTTATACACGGCAGATGACCGATATAAACCATATTGGCATAATAGTCCTCACGACTAGCCTGAATTTTTTCGTCATGCCACAACACCTGGCCGGCCTCTGCCATCCGTAAGCCGCAAATTATTCTTAATAAGCTGGTTTTACCGCAACCATTTGAGCCTTCAATCTGCAGCACCTCAGATTCAGCCACGGTAAAGCTTAAATCGCTAAATAACAGGCGATCATCACGTACACATTCTAACGACTGAGCTTCAAGCATAAACAAAACCGGTATAACCGCAGTATTTTTTAACAAAAAACGCACAAAACAAAAAAGGACGGTCTAAGCCATCCTTTTCTATGTTATTTCCTTGAGTCATAGCCTGCACTAAACAAGACTTGTGACTAAAGATTATTTAACGAGACTGGCAATATAGTGTGAAACCGCCTCCATCTCTTCATCAGACATTTTTACCATAATCGATCTCATCAACTCTTTATCATCATTGCTACGAGTCCCGCCTTTAAATGCTTTCAGCTGCGCCAGTGTGTACTCTACAAACTGACCACCGACCTGCGGATAACCAATTCCCGCGACACCACCACCCATTGGGCCATGGCAAGACTGACAGGCGGGAATGCCTTTTGTCATATCACCGCCTTTATACATATCACTGCCCGCAGCGGCTTTTTCTTCATCAAATGTGGCCACCTGACTCACTGCCTGCGCTTGATAGTAAGCGCCGATATCAGCCGCATCTTCATCCGACAAGGCAGCAACCATGCCTATCATAATTGCATTTTGACGTGTTGTGTTAGCTTTAAAATCCTTTATCTGTTTAACCATATACGCCTGGTTTTGACCCGCAAGTTTCGGATTCATCGGAATCAGGCTATTGCCGTCCATACCATGGCAACCGGCACATAGTGCTGATTTAGCCTTGCCAGCCTCAACAGCATCTGAAAAAGTGGCATTTGCAAAAACAGCACCTGAGGTTACAAAAAACAGCGCAATGCCAGCTAAAATTATTTTTTTCATTGTTTGTGCTCCACACAATACTTAAACAAACATATTAAGCCCGAAACGGACAAAAAAGTTGCAAAATCTTACACTACTTATAACATTTTTTCAATATCAGAACTCTCTAAATATTGGATACACTGATATATCAATGACACGACAAACAGAGGTAAAATGCTCGCCAATGAGCAAACCAACAAAAACACCCAGCATAAACAACCGTTTCTATCGCCAGGCACACTTCCTTATCAGTGCTGGCAAAGCAAAACAGTTCCCTCACGATGGCCAGGAAGTTGCCTTTGCTGGCCGCTCGAATGCCGGAAAATCCAGTGCTATTAATACTTTATGCGACAACAAAGGTCTGGCGCGCACCAGTAAAACCCCGGGGCGTACCCGTCTGGTGAATTTTTTTGAGCTTGACGAGCAGCGCCGACTGGTCGATTTACCCGGCTACGGATTTGCCAAAGTCCCGCTGGCAGTAAAAAATGAATGGCAACAATTATTGACACAATATTTAAGTGAACAGCAGGCTCTTAATGGTCTGGTTATTATCATGGATATCCGTCACCCATTAAACGATTATGACTGGCAAATGCTGGAGTGGTGCGACCATTTTCAACTTCCTGCTCACGTTCTGCTAACCAAAGCCGACAAAATCAAACGCGGCGCACAACAAAACAGTAAGTTACAGACACAAAAAAAGCTTAAAGATGCTGGCATTAATGCCACTGTGCAAACTTTTTCTGCATTGAAAAAAACCGGATTGGATGAACTAGTGGTAAAACTAAACAACTGGTTGGGGCTGTAACCAATAAATAGTCAGCTAACGGTCATTAGCGGACTTTCACGAAAAACAATTTTTCCACAGATAAACGCAGATGAACACAGATAAAACCTTTTTTTATTTTTTTGTGGGTGCGCCAGAAATGATATTTTGGTATTAGTACAATGCCATTATTGGCGGGCACGACCGTCCGAACACCAAAAAATCATCATGGCGTACCTACACAATTCTTTTTGTTTTTATCTGTGTTCATCTGCGCTCATCTGTGGAAAGTATCTTGTTCTTTTAACGTCCGCTAAGTGTCGTTAGCGGAAAATTCAGCACAATCATCAATCAAAAAAACCCGGCCAAATGGCCGGGTTACAAATGTGGAATCGGATTGGGGTTGCCGATTCCAGCGGCTCGCAAAAAGGAGAAAACGAGCCTACGCTGGGCTACAGCGTATTCACAAAAAAATATTCCATGATTTAACCGCTAAAGGACTTCTAAAGGTTAATCACTTTGTTAATGTTTATTAAAGACTAAATAGAGCATATGTCAAAAGACTGGAGAGAAAATGGTTGAAAACCGACAAACGGTCATTCA